>NZ_JBJDNH010000027.1:18277-75492 GCF_044900465.1 Klebsiella sp. NPDC088457
CTCGCCGTTCAGCGTGGCAACGGCCAGCAGAAAAGAGAGTCTGTCCACCGGCAGCGAAATAGAAAAATCATTTTTTCTGGCCCAGGCAACCAGTTCGGGGACTGTCTGGGAAAATTCACTCATACTTTATCCTTGCATCTGCAGCTCTGAGCCTGGCGCTTAATCGCGGTGACATGAATATAACGCCCCAGACTGATATACGGCTCCTGGCGACAGTAGCGCGTCTCCAGCTCCAGCAGCGCCGCAAAGTTGTCGCGCTGTTTGCGTTTTTCACGCAGATAATCATGAAACACCCGCACGCCGGTTTTCCCGGTAATCTGCCAGCCCAGCTCTTCCAGCCAGCCATACACCTGCTCCGGGGAACGCGGATAGTCCGGCGATAGCGTGCGTTTTTTCTTTTTCGGCATGCCAAGCTGTACGTAGTCGAAGTTCCCGACGACCATGTTGTGCATCAGCAGACCGTTAGCATTGTAGAACATTAGCGACAACGCGCCGCCGGGGCGTAGCACCGACCACAGCGTGCGCAACATCTCCTGCGGCTCGGCCACCCATTCCAGTACCGCATGAAACAGTATCAGATCGACCGGGCTTTCCAAATGCTGCGCAATATCCTGAGCCGCGCATTGTACAAAATGCATGTTGTCGATCACACCTTTATCGGCAGCCGCCTGCCGGGCGCGGGCCACCATTTCAGCGGAAAGATCGCATAACGTCACGTGGTGGCCCATTTCCGCCACCCGCACCGCCGTCTGCCCTTCCCCGCCGCCGGCGTCAAGAACCCGCAGCGGCCCGGGCCCAAGCTGGCTCAGCAACGGTTGCAGATCCTGCCAGAGGATCGCCTGACGCAGTTCGCCCTTGGTGGTGCCGTAGATATTGCGCGAAAACTTTTCAGCCATGTCATCGAAATTACGATCCTGCACGGACGACTCCACCTGCCACCACAAAGCCGCTATTTTGTCATACCCACGCTGAGAATGAAGCGATCTGTTATAAGATCCGGGCATAACTTTGGTTATATGGTTAAAAAAGGAGCCATCTGGCATGCTTTTTACGCTGAAAAAGTATATTGGCGGCATGATGCTGCCGCTTCCGCTGCTGCTGCTGCTGATTGCGGTGGGTATCGCGCTGCTCTGGTTCAGTCGTTTTCAACGCACCGGCAAGACCTGCGTCAGCGTCGGCTGGCTACTGCTGGCGCTGCTCAGCCTGCAACCGGTGGCCGACGGTTTACTTAAACCGATAGAAGAGACCTATCCGACATGGCGCGGTACACAGCACGTTCAGTACGTGGTGGTGCTCGGCGGCGGGTATACGTGGAATCCGCAGTGGGCTCCCAGCTCAAACCTGATTAATAACAGCCTGCCGCGACTGACCGAGGGGATACGGCTATGGCAGGAGAATCCGGGATCGAAGATGATCTTTACCGGCGCCGCGGCGAAAACCAACCCGGTCAGCACGGCGGAGGCCGGCGCGCGGGTCGCGCAAAGCCTTGGCGTGCCGCGCAGCGAGATTATCGTACTCGATCGGCCGAAAGATACCGAGGAAGAAGCCGCGGCGGTGAAACAGACGATCGGCGATGCGCCGTTCCTGCTGGTGACCTCCGCGTCACATTTGCCGCGGGCGATGATTTTCTTCCGTCATGCCGGGCTGAACCCTCTGCCAGCGCCCGCCAACCAGCTGGCGGTGGAGTCGCCGCTCAACCCGTGGGAGCGGGCAATCCCTTCGCCTTTCTGGCTGATGCACAGCGATCGCGTAGGCTATGAAACGCTGGGGCGCATCTGGCAGTGGCTGAAAGGAGCGTCAGGCAAGCCAGGGGAGGATTGATTTCGCCGCTAAATCAAAGCGGCCGCGGTCAAAGCGCCCGGTATTGACCAGGTTATCCACCTCGTCCCACAGCAGATAGAGCCAGCGCCGCCACAGGAAGGACTCCGCCACCGGCGCGCGGCGCAGATAGTGCCACAGCAGCTGTTCCGCCTGTCCGCCGTCAGACAGGCGGAACAGCTCATATTCTCGCGGCGCCCACAGCATCATGCCCGGCCCGACCATCGCCAGCAGCTGATCGCTGCGCGCATCTTTCAGCATGCTGCGCAGCGTGAAGCTGCCGTGTACCAGCACGCAGTTATCATTAAAATCTTGCAATAAATCCGGGAGGCACTCGCGGGCGCGGAACAAAATTCGTTTATCCTGCATCGTCAGGCCGGTATCCTGATACAGATTAAGGGTACTCCACAGCATCTCAACCCGCTGACGGTACCAGTTCGGCCACAGGTTTTCCTGGGTGCTGTCGACCATACCGACGCAGCCGCCGCTATCGTGCCGATGCCATGCCAGAAGCGCTTCCACGATCTGCTCCTGCAGCTGTTCCCAGCGCTCCGGCGTACGGGCCGGCGCTTCTGCCGATACTCCGCGCAGCCGCTCAATCAGCAACACGTCGGGGCCAGGATGCTCTTCATGGGTCAACACCCCGTAGACCACCGGCATGCGCGCGGTGCCGCTCCGCGCCAGGGTTGAGATTTTCCATGCCAGCTGGCGGGCAACGCCGGGAGTGGTGAAACTTCTCGCCAGCAGCGGTAGCGGATTTCCCTGCGCATCGTATAGCGACCACAGCGCCGACGAGGGCTTCTCACTGACACACTCCACGCGGCTGAGTTTTTCCCCCAGCAGGTGGCTCAGTTCGGTTCGCAATTGTTCCATTATTGATTGCCCCTGTGAATACTACTGGTTTTATAATGAGCGCCAGCCGCGGGGATGTCATCGGTGATGCCGGGCGCGATAAATCGAACTATAAAAGCGCGATAATCGCCGCGCTTTTGTTTTTCACTATTTGAGATGAAATTACAAATTAATAATTAGAGCCTAGCCTCTGCTTTTAGTTGAATCAAAGATACCTGCTGCTGCAACTCCGACATAGTCAACGCCGTGTTATGCCAGTATTGGCCCATTAAAATATCGCCGCTATCAAGCGTCCGGGATTCGCTGGTGCCAAACAAAATACGTGTTGCCGTTGAACTGGCAGGCGGTGTCTGAACAGGGAAACCGAACGTAGACGTTAAGATGGCGTCGGAACCTTTTTTAACCGCCAGATTTATCCTGCCATCAGCGGCACGCGATATCGCTGCGCAAATCACGTCATTGGTAGCGGACCAATCGACCGGTACGGAACAGCGAGAAGCGAGCGCGTCTGAACTCGAACCACCCAGGCCGCCAGACCACGCGGATAGAATATGCTGGCCGGTATCAAGTATTGTCGCGGACAGGAGCAAAGCGGGCTGCGCCACCGCCGGTGTGCCCCACGGATTTGTAAAAAATGACATAATGGGATACAGCCTGCGCGATGCCTCCTTCTCCGCTTTTTTGATTGACCGAATTGCCACAGCTATCGTACACGGGTAACCGGCAGTGATTAGATTATCTGATTTAACCTCCGTGCGAATGCCTGTACCTGCCGAAATATCGCCGCCAGGGCCAGTGAAGGAGAAGAATCCCTGACTGAAGGCCAATCGCTCAGGCGAGCGACCGGTTATTTCAATGACGTTACCGGCGGTGTCATTGGCCGAATTGACCAGAGAATCATTTAGGCTACCGCCAAAAATCCCTGTGTACGTGAGATTTTCACTCCTGACGTCTGGGATAAATGATAAATCACTTAGCACCCGAGAGAATGATGATGGAACGTTAATAGCTAATCCTGATTTCATAATAAATGACCTTTACTTGTACCAGCCAAGGCTGATCAGTTTGGGTTTAATTACACTCTGAACAACCGCATTATTTGCCACTTGATTTAAGTGTCCGGCGTCAGCTGATATCGAAGTTGCCTTATACCCTTGAGCCTGCATCGTAAGGTCATTGGCAGATGGCGTAATTCCGGTGTCCGCCCAAATTTTGGCGCTACAGATGTAATCTTGTGTATCGCAGTACAAATCCTCGAAATAATCTCTCATTCGATTATTCAGGCTTTCCAGTCGTGTTTTCCAGATTGGATTTGAATAAGAGGAGTCATTAAAGATACCGATTACTAAGGCGCGTTTTCCTAACGTTGTCAGGTGCATTACGGTCTTTAACACGTTATTGAAAATCACATCCTCGTTAACTTCCTGGTTTGCTACCGCATCCCATTTAATATCGTTTTTATACATCCATAGCAAAACAACCCCGTCCCGGTAAGATGCCGGTAGTGTAGGTATGAAATCAGCGCCACCCTCCAGGGTGACCTCGGCTCCTGCTGTCGCTCGGGTAAATCGCAGTGATGAAGAGGACCAGGATAACGTTCCTGCCACCCCACCGACTACCCCTGTAAATGACTTTAAAAACGAATTACGGAAGTTGCTCGGGGTTTGAGCGCACGTTACGTTAACTGCGCCGCTTGCCGGAATCGTATTTCCTGGGAAGATCAAGGTATAGGGCACCCCACCGAAGCGGGCGGCACTTTGGAAGGAGGATTCACCGGGTTGCCCCTGGTTGCTCCAGTCTTCGATACCCAGTTCTGACGCCATTACTGAAAAATTTTCGCTTCCCCCTGATACGACCAGAGATGACGATCCCCAGCACGACATTTTTTTTGTATCCGGCAGAAGGCGCACAAGATCCCCGTTGGAATTAACGTACCTGTCGCCCTGACTAAATGCCGCATCCCCATCACCACCGCCGCCAGCAGTAATTTCCTTGCCACCAACAATTAATTTATCAGTAATAACACCCGGAGTTCTTAAATTACCTTCATTATCTAAGGCCCCGGCGATACCGTTATTACCTCTGATTAACAGAGGAACACCCATCAAATCCGTTTCAAAACCGACCCCACCGATATTTGCAGCGACGAGGCGTAGCACGCTGTCAGGCCCCAGCGCCAGAGGCATGCCGTTAGCTCCGAAAACATATAAACCACCGGCATTTTGATAAATCTGAAATGATGCACCGCCGACAGAGATTAGATCCTGAACGGCAAGAGAAACCATGTGAGAAAGCGCCGTAGGATCAATGGCAAAAACAATGCCGTTTTCACCTAAAATTGCAAAGGTGCCATCAGGAAGAATTTGAAAGTTCCGTTTCACTTCATTAACGGCCTCAGTACCCGGCCATGCTGCACCAGGTACAGCGACCCCATTACGATTTTCGTAATAAATAAAAGAGCTTTCGTTATCTATACCTTGCCCAACACGGAATGATTGCCCATTTTCTGTTGCGGCGAGACCAGCGATTGTTCCGTCAGGATCTGTTTCGGTTTTGTAAAATGTAAATTCGCGGTAATCCGGAATAGATTCCATCTGTTCTTTTAGAAAAAGAGTGCGGTTAGCAAGTTGCTCTGCCTGTATGTTTGATGGTCCACCACCTGGAACGTTTTCTTGTTTACCGAGCACGGGGGTCTCTTCGGTGAGCTGATAAATACCATCGACCCAGACAGGACTTTCCTGCAAGTTTGACATATTACTTACCTCGGTATTGATATTGACCGTCATATTTAGCCCGACCGTTATAGGTCAGGGCCGATTGCGGTGATTGTGCTGATTGAGAATTAACTATCTGAAGATTGCCGAAATAGCTGAAGGCCGATTCCGCCTGATGAGTAAAATCAGGGAGAATTAATGAGGTCATATCCATGCCTGCAATGTCATTCCCGCTGCTAATCATCTCCAGCGCTGCCAGAGGATCAACTGAGACCCGGTACAGTTCCAGCAGCACAGGTGCCGAACCTTCTGCAAGATTTACCCCCTGAAAACGTAAATAAAATTCCTGTGTTTTCGTAGAGAAAAACGGTAGCCACTGGTTAAACAGGTGTTCGTAAGCCACTATCAGGCCCACAGTTTCGGGTGTTACCAGAAACTCAATCGTGCCGAACTGGCGGTCAATAACATAATCAGTATCACGTTCCAGACCATTAATACTGACGTTATAAACCGTGGTATGGGGAAGCGCGATAATATCCCCTTTGACGATCCCATCAGGTAAGGCGAATTGCTCATTAAATGAAAATGGCTCATCTACCGGTTGGGCTCCCAATAACAGCGCCAGATTTTCAACCGAGAAATTATGCCAGGTTGAACTGACAGAACCGCTGGCACCGGTAATGATTCTCTGATTCTGATAGAGCTGTCCGCCCCGTGATGCTTTCGTTATTTGTTGCTCATACGAAAACGCTATTTTCAATGTTGAAACATCACCGACCCAACGAAATGCACGCTTATTATCTCTCGGAGCCAGGAACACCTTACCCTGACCATAATAATAGTTTTCCCTCATGGTCCGATACTCCGTTCAGTCAGTTTCAGGGAGATTATGCCCTCGTTCAAAACGGGACCGTCTGTCGTAAAAATAGTGATATCCATTTCTGCGAGATAAATACCGGCGTCCCATTCGATAGCCGCTGCCGCCCCGGTTGCGGAATCCAGCAGTAGCGCAGAGGCGTCTCCACCCAGCGCCAGCACGGTCAGTGGACCGCTGGTTTCCGTCCACTGCGCGATGGCCAGCACAGGGTGGGTGCCGAACGACCACGGCGACGTCGGCCAGGTTCCGGCTGGCCATTCAATATCATCGGCAGGAATGGAAAGACCGCTGGCTACGAGGTCGGGGGGATACCAGGCTGTGACTCCGGCGGCATCGGCAATGGCGTGTAGCTCAGGTACCGCTCCGGTTTCGGTATCTTCCGGCGTTGCTGTGGCCCAGTCGTTACCATCAACAATGGTCAGAGACAGGGTGACGGTGATCGGGAATGCCTGGTAACGACCTGCTGGCAGTTCCGTCCGGAACGAATAGAGCGACATCAGGCCATCGCGTTTGCTCTGCAACGCCAGGGTATGTACAGCAGCATCATCACCGCCGGTGACATAAGGGATCGGAATGCTGGCGTCACTGCTGGCCATCGACCAGACCTCCGTGCCGGTACTCTGAGCAATCAGTTTCACCACATACTCTGTACCGGGTTCGGGACCGATACTGTTTTCGGTACAGTCAATCAGGCGGTCAGCCTGCAGTAGGCGGTCACGATGAGAGAACGCCAGGGTAAAGGTATCTGCGCTGGCCACAACATCGGGATATGAGACGCCGTTGATCCGGATATTCCCGGGCAGATACGGTCTGGCCTGACGCCCGGACATGGTCAGCATGGTCACCGGGGCGGCAGATTCCGCCAGCGTCTCCGTACTTGTCCGGGTGAGCAAACGAACCTCCACCGTTTCACCGGAAAGATATTCCAGACCGTCCGAGTCCAGCGCATCCTGATACGCCCAGCACCGGTCCCCGGCGTAATGCCCTGACGGCAGTGAGTCCATGCAACCACGCCCGACGGCGATGGTGCCAGCAAGAATGTCGACAGCGTCAACACGCATGATCTCATCATTAATCATCAGGCCGTCACCAACAGTCGGGAAGATGGCCATGCCGACATGCAGGACGGAATCGAGTCGCCCGACAGGGGCCGTCAGCGTTCCTGAAGGCGTCCAGTCTCCCTGGCCACGCTCTGCGAACGTGGCTCCCGCTGCACGGGTCTGCAGCAGATAGTTGATACTGAGCGACGTCGGCGCGACGGCCATCACGCCAGGATAGCCGGATTCAGGTTTCAGATAGTTCAGGTCAGCCTCGCTGATGGTCCCGGCCAGCACAGCATAAGGAAGCTCAATCAGCCGCTGGATGGAGACAGGCCGGGCGGATTTATCTGGCGGTGTCCAGCCGCTGTCCTGTTGCCCGGAGCTGTAAGAGGTGGATGGCAGGCCGAAAACATCCTGAACCACAGTCAGTGTCAGCACGCCGGTGTCGCTTTCCTCTATTTTCCCCACGCGCAACACCATATTGTCGATATTTCGGTCCGGCAACTGGACGCGGAAAACATCACCCGGGCGCAAAATACCGCCGCGCCGGTCGAACTGGATGACCTGACGGGTCAGTTCTGACTGCGCGGTTTCCAGGTCGCGTTGGGCTACGCGGGCGGCAAGTGAATGTGTCGGGATCGCTTTGTACTCGACCGAACTGCTGTTGAGTCCGGTATTCTGTATTGCTCCGAGGTTCTGCGCCCGGACCTCGCCATCGGCGTTTGTGACAGGGTCATTCCAGGTCACGACAATCTCATTCGGGTTCGACGTGGTACTGGCGCTGTCGTCATCCTGAACGGCGATAATCCCGTTATCGTAAGTGAAGAGCGGCAGGTCATCGACACTGTAATCCCCGCGCAGCAGCTTCAGGGTTAGCTTGCCGGTTTCGAGATCGGCATACTGCACCGCGCCGACATGATCGAGAACCTGCTGAACGAACGTGTCCAGCCCGTCCTGACGGTTATAGCGGAAGCACAGGCCAAACCCTTCCTCATACAACGTATCAGCAGCAGCGCGATAACTGTCGAGGTTCAGGTCATCGGCGAGCGTCAACTGACGCCCCCAGTCGCGATTAGTGGCACATTCCACCAGGATGTGCGCCGGGTTCATGGCATGAATGGCCCGCAGATTGGAAATCTGGTCCGGCAGCAGATCGCTCTCGTCATCAAGCTGGCCCTCAGTGTTCTCCAGCATGATGGTGGCTTTCTCCGGATACCAGACATCACCATCCCAGCCTTTAGTCGTGCGGCGAACGCGGTATAACCACGGTTTGGGGCTGGCGCTGTAGCAGCTGACCAGGCCACTGAAGAAAGTGGTCACCACGCCACGAAATCCCGGCACCAGTCCTGTCAGCAACTTCAGGAGCGATGCCGGTGGCACCTGATCCGGTTCGCCCATCATGATATCCAGCTGACCCTGTATGCCTCCCTCACCACCGGTATCATCGCCGCCGAACAGTCCGGGTTTGTCGATGTACACCGAGGTGCTGGATGAAATCTGCCCCGGCGTACCGGCAAAGACCGTCTTTTTATCGGCCATGATCGATACAATTTCGTTGACCGGACCGCGCCCTAGCCCCGCCTGTACATCCCAGGAATAGCGATAGCCCACGGTGACTTTTTTTGAACCTTTACCGCCCATTTATGCTCCTGCTTCTTTCTGAGTCTGTTGCGCCAGTTCGACGATCTGAATCGCCAGCGCGTCGCCGGTTCCGACCAGCAGGTCTGAATCAATCCCGCCGTCACGGATGAACGCCTGCAGGTCGAGGTTATAGCGGGAAAAGAAGGTCCGTAGCCCCCATGCACAGCCGCCACCGGCGCGAATATGTTCCATCGTGATCCACATAGCGCCTCCGTTACTTTTTGATGGCCTGATAGCGATAATTGCCGTACCCGAGCACGAACCAGTCAGCCGTCCAGCAGTCACCAAAGAAGACGCACTGAGGGGTGCCTTCATCGGGCATAGGCATATTCCAGTCATCCTCGGTAGCAGCCTCCGGCGTGGAGTTTTTTTGCTTCGGCGCTAATGCGGTATTGATCACATATGATGCAATCAGAACCGCCACGAATTTAGCTACTGCCCACCACATGGCGTACCCCTCCTAAAACAGTTTGATAATGGTGTAAGGCGACTTACCGGGCATATGCGGCTGGCCACCGTAGTTCAGATGATTGGCAAACTTGCTGTCACAGGTCGCAATCGTGCGATCGCAACCCGGGTACAGCGTGACGGACTGCCCGACCTGCAGGCCGGTTGTGCCGCCAAAAAGATGCAGCGTGTTACTGTCCTGCTCACGGAGGCCGCGCCGCTCGGTATAGCCATTGCGGTCAAACTCAATGTAACCACCAGAAAACCAGTCGCTGGCAAGACCTGCAGGCAGGTTCGCGGTAATGGAGGAGCCATCGAGGGCGGTGACCACCACACCGCTGACCGCGAACTGGAGCGGGTCAACACGGCAGTTATGATCGTACAGCGCATACGGGCACTGACGTCCCCAGGTGAGACGGAGTCCGACCCGGGAGAACGTGCTGGCCAGACTGATGGTGATCAACTTGCAGGATTCAATCTGCTCGCGTTTGACGCTGCTGATTTCCCCGATCCAGACGACCCTGAACTCCCCGGACGTATCGGTTGCGTGCCAGCGCATCACCCGCACCCTGACAGCACGCGATGGTGGTGTGGCACGAAACAGCTGCGCGACCGGATTACTGGCCGGGACCGTGATATCCATCCCGTCACCGCTGCCGGAACTGAGGCCGCTGTTGCTGATGGCCTGTGCCTCCCAGACCTGACCGGCAAAGTCGATATCTTTGTCGGCGTTGCTGTAACGCCAGAACAGGCTGTCGCCCAGCCGGAACTCATACAGCGTCAGCGGCTGACCATCGGCGACGGAATATTCAAACTCACTCCAGCTCATCACGTACTCCGGTAAAAGTGGTGGCGACCCGGGCCACGCCGTCGGCGTCGGTCACATGCTCCCAGGACACAGTGTCAGAGTCCTGGCGGGCCAGGGTCATCAGGGAAATGGCAACGATCTGGTTCTGACTTGCAGTAATGGCGTCGCCATCAAGCACGAGGCGTTCCGCACCGCTGACCAGGCTCACAGCAGTGATGCGGCGGTAATACCGCGTACCATCTGCCAGTAAAATACAGATGTCGCGGCGACCCGGGCGGATACCCAGCTCGGTAAAGCCCGCGTCTCTCACGGTCAGAAGGTTGCCGTTGATAGCGCCGGTCGGGGAAAAGTCCATCGTCTGACCTGGTACCCATATCGGGCGCTGACGGCCCCGGAGATACCACAGAAGTTGGCGAAGTGACGTCTGCGCCTGACGGTTAGCGGTGAACCAGCTGTGCGTCTGCCGCCAGAACGGACGACCGGCGGTGTCCAGCCTGTATGGAATACTGCTGCCGTTATCCAGCTCACGGATCAGAGGCTGATAGCTGGTGCTGACAGACTCGCCCCAGTCGGTTTCAGCCTCGAGCACCGGGTGACCACGGTACTGCATGAGCACCGGCGCATCACTGAAGGCATTGTGGTCAGCGATACGGAAGCGCACCTGCGCGGTCGTTGCGGTATCGGTCAGGCGGGAGAGTGACGGCGGCTCTGTCAGTACTGCCGGACGTACCGGATAAACCAGCGAGCCCGCAGGCCAGCTGTCGGTCAACGGTGATGCCAGCTGCAGGGCATCACCGGTAATCGCGGCAACGGTGACCATCCGGCTGGTTGCGTCAGGGGATTCGTCGGTTTTCAGCAACACCGTTCCGCCGACAGAAAAGTCACGCCCTGCGGTCGGAATGGAGAGCGCAGTCGCGCCGCTGGATACCGCTGCCGGCAGCGCGAAAACATCCGGATACACCGGTATGGCCCATGTGCCGGCACAACCCTGCCACAACATATTCTCAAAACGCTGACGGCCTGTGTCATGCACCAGCGTCGTGAACTCGAAAGTCCGGCGCGGCGAGAGACGACGGGAAATCCGCTGCTCTGCGCCGGTTGGCGACTGCAGCACATCGGTCTTCCACTCCAGCGTCTCAGTCATGCCCCGGGACCAGTCGGGGTCTGCCAGCCAGGGAAATAACGCCATTATTTATTCCCCAGCCATTGCTTCAGCGTGGGTACCATCGCCTTCAACTGAGTGGTGAACTGACGCTGGCCAGCTAACGTCTGGGCTCCGGCGGTGTAGGCTTCCCCGGCATCTAAAACCAGTTGCTGTTGCAGGCTGATCTGCTGAGTACCCGCCGCTGCAGGTGTGGCCATCGCAGTTTCAGGGACGTTGGCAGGTACCGGCATATTCTGCGCGGGAATGCCTGCCAGACCACCGGTCGCATGACGAACGCGGGGCAACCAGCCCTCCAGCGCGGCCATGCCGTGGCGGTTGAAATCATGCAGAAACCCGAGGGCTCCTGGCTGCTGAACCACAGCGGCGCGGGTCACAAATTCCTGGTCGGAGAGCATTGCCGGAATGGAATCGGAGGTGGTGCTCCCCGGGCCACGAACCTGACCACCATCAGCCGCAAAAACGCTGGCCAGCAGACCGCCCATGCCACCTGATGCGCCGACCAGACTTGATGTCGCCATCTGAGCCAGCTGCTGGGCGGCAATTTTAGCCATGCTATCAACGATGCTCAGCGCCAGATTCCGCACCGCATCGGAAAGGCTCATCGTTCCCTTTGCCAGTCCGACAAGGGAAGTCTCAATACCGTTCTGCAGGCCATCGCGGAATGCCTGGGTCAGTTCGTTCCCCGCCTGGTTCAGCTTGCCCAGCTGTTCTTCGAGCTGGCGGATCATCTCCCGGATTTTGTCACCCGCTTCTCCCGGGGCGGTGGCCAGCTCCTTCAGTTGCGGCAGGTAACCTTTGATTTTGTCGCCGACCTCCTGGTGGAGATCGACGAGGCGCTGCCGCCCCTGAATTTCATTGAGCAGACCACCCTGTACCTGCGCCTGAATGCTGGTTTCCTGCTGGGACTGGTATGTGAACAGGTCGTCGAGCTGCTTTTTGAGGTCATCGACGCGGATTTTGGTTTCAGCGACCGGCAGAAGCTTGTCGAGCCAGTTCAGCCCTTCGGTGTTACCGCTGGCTTCAAACTCGCGGCGCAGATCGGATACGCGGTTCTGCAGCTCGAGCATCGATGCGCCAGCGGTGTCGCCGGTATCGCGCATGTACTCCAGCTGCAGCTGGAGGTTCTGCCCCTTAAACTCCTGTGCGGTGATGGCTGCATTCGCCGCTTCGGCCTGACGGCGCTGCTCGGCGGTCAGGTTGCGGGTCGCAATCTCCTGGGCGCGGGTCGCTGCGGCACCCTGAGTGCGTTTTGCTGCCTGATCCTCAAGCTGTTTGACGAAATTTTTATTGGAGGTTTCCTGCTGTTTGGCCAGCGACTGACCTTCTTTTGTCGCCTTATTGGCCGCGTTGGCCGCATCAATTTTTTTTGCCAGCGCCCGGGCTTCATCCTGCTGGGCTTTGGTCGCACTTGAGAGCGTGCCATTACGAATTTCGGCTTCGACGCGGTCCAGTTCGGTGATCGCTTTTTTCTGATTAAGTGTCTGCTGCAGCTGTTTGTTGTACTGATCGGCTTTTTGACCTGCTGTATCGAGCTTTTTGGTATCGATATCCCACTGACCACCGGAAAAATTTTTACCGTCTGTTGAAGTAACTCCCCGGGACTGCAATAAATCCCGCCCACTGGCACTGGACCACAGGGTCTGGTATTGCTTCTGCAGGTCCTCAACCGAATCCTGCTCTTTCTCAATATCAGAGCGATTATCCTTCCAGATTTTGCGGAGTTTCTCAGCTGCAGCGATGGTCTCAGCATTAGTCTGCAGGCGTTTAGCTTCAGCAGCCGCAGCTTTTTCTTCAGCAGCTTTTTCAGCTTCAAGGGATGATAAACGCTCTTTTTGTTGATTAACCCACGCAGAGTATTCATTCCCCTTTAATGCGATATCAACGTCACTTCCAACATTGCTTAAGTCTTTTTTTATAGAGGCAATTTCTCTATCACGGGCTTCAGTTGGAGAATCAAGGTCTAAAACAGCGCTGCTTTGGCTTTTAAACGCCTGCCAAGCTCCCTGTGCCGAATTTTTAACATTGTTCCATGCCTTAGCAACCCAATTGAGCTGTTGCTCCATTGCGCGAAGGCGTTCTTCGCTGGCCTTCTTAAACGCCTGAGAAGCGACTTCAATGGCTTCCTCTTTCCGCCCCTGGTCCTCCAGACTCTGGATACGCTGGTAGGTCTCCAGATCGAGAAAGTGATACTGCTGGTTGGTGTTGGCGGCCCAGGTGGTTGCGCTGTCGCTCATCTTCAGGAAGTTCGACACGACCTGATCCGCCGAATCGCCGGACAGTTCCGCCATCAACGTTGCAGCCTGGGCCACTGAGGTCAGCGTTTCTCCGGTGAACCGACCACTGCTGACCAGACCATTCAGGATATCGCGGACCTGGCTGTAATTACCGCGTAACTGGCCCCCTTGCAGGGCCATCTGCTCCAGTTCGCCCGAGGTCACACCGGCATAGTTGCCGGTTTTCTGGATCGAGCGGTTAAACTCGTCCTGGTCATTCATCGCTGAAACTGCAGCAATCCCTGCCGCCGCGACAATACCAACCAGCCCCCCCATCGCTAAACGGGCGGGGGTGATGATGCTCAGAAGTGCTTTAAAGGTGTTGCCTACACCACCAAACGAGTCCTTGATTTGTCCGCCTTGCTGAATGGCCACGAGCCAGACCGGCATCCCGCTGGCCAGTGAGGTGACGACGTCGGTGATCTGCATCGGCAGGTAGCGCATCGCCTGAGCATACTGACCGGCGCTGATACCGCCTTTACTCATGGCGGCGTTCTGGTCGGTAATCTTCTGGATAAACGGCGCGGCTTCCGCCGAAATACCTAACTGGGCCGCTTTATACTGCAGCAGTTCGGTGGTGGTCAGGTTCAGAGTCTCGGCCTGCTCGCGCAGCCGGTTGATGAACTGTTCTTTGGTGGCCGCAGCCTGCGCTTCAGCCTGTGCGGCTTCCCGGGCTGCAGCCGCCTCTTTGCGGCCAGCATCAGTCGCAGCATAGGCGGATTTTTCCACCTGCAGGCGCAGTTCGTTCAGACGTGAGGAATACTGCTCAAAGTCATCATCACCGACCAGACCTGCACCACGGAACGCATTAAGCTGTTCCTGCATTTCATCCAGTCGACCATATGCCGCGACAACCGGATCGATACGGTTGACCAGTGCGGTCAGCGCAGCACGTTGGGCATCAATATCTGCGGTGGTGCCATCCAGACCGTTCTGGATAGACCCCATCTCCGCCCGGGTGCGGGCAATGGCTGCCTGATAACCGGCATAATCTGTCGCCGCCTGCTGGACGGCATCGCCGGTCTGTGACGCAGCGGCGGCTGCACTCTGTTCCGCCTGAGCCTGTCCACGTGCTGATTCAGCGACGTTTTCCTGTGCCCGTGCGGCGGTATCAAGTTTCTGTGAGCTGGTTGTTGCTGCAGAGCCAACGTCTTCCACATCCCCGGCCAGGTCCTGCAGCGCACGGCTGGCATCCGCAAGGTCGGCGCGGATTTTCAGCATTAAATTCAGGGTGGAGTTATCGGCCATGACGCACCTGTATATAAAGGAAGAAAGAGCCCCGATCAGGATTTCAGGGCATTAACTCGCTGAGTGGCGTAGTTACCACCGGCATAGGCGGCATTGACATCAATCACGCGGTCAATGCATTCCTGCCGGTGTTGCCGTAGCGCTTCGCTGTAATACAGCGTCAGCTGGCGGAGGGTGTAGGTTCCGAGCCTGCCCGGGTCATGCCCGGCCCGGACGAGGGTTGCGAAGATGCTGCCGAAGCCGACAATTTCGCCCGTGTTGTCCTGATTCCTACCAGCCGGACGACAGCGTTCATAAAAAAACGTCGGTTCTGGGTCCACCACCAGTCAATCAGGGTTTGACCGTCACTGGCAGGCAGCAGCGCCACCCACTGGATCGGTTGATCCACGGTACAGGCAATGAGCTCCGGGATATCATCGGCGTGTTTTCGCAGAACTGCCTCAACTTCCTCCACAGGTGGCCACGGATTATCCATAACCTCTGCCAGGCTGTGGGTGAGCGCATCCAGCTTGTCACCCAGCTGCAGCATATCCATCAGGTTGTATTCGCGGATGACCAGTCCCCGACCCGCAATCGTGATATTGCGGGTGGAGAGCAGCACGCTCAGCTCGTCTTCGGTATCGGCGGGTTTCTGCTTGCTCATGCGACAGGCTCCGCAACATCAATGACGCGGCCAAAGCGACCAATGGTCGGGTCGTCCGGTCGGGCATTGTCGTACAGCACGGTGGAGGTGGTCTCCAGCCCGGCCAGAGAAGTGTCGCCCTGAATTAGAGCCAGCGCAGAAGCCGGGGAGAAGGAGATTTTGTAAAGCTCCAGAATCTTCGCTGCACCACCTTCGGCAAGGTTGATCCCCTCGAAACGCAGGTAAAAATCTTCCGGCTGCTGCGTGAACAGCGTGGTGTTGACCGAACCTGCATACTCATAATTCACGGACGGTGCCGTTGCCTGAGCGGTCAGGAAGGTGATCGCCCCGTAGGTGTAATCCACTTCGTAGTCGGTCCCTTCCACCAGGGTACCGATAACCACGTCACTGACGCGCTGATGGTCCAGAATGTAGCGTTCACCCGCCACAATACCTGCCGGAAGAAGTTCGCCGGTGATGGTGCCTGCAGGGATCACAACCTGCTCACCGTACAGCACCACGGCCAGATTCTCCGGGGCCAGATCGTGCCACGTTGACGTCAGCGTACCGTCCTGGTTGGTGACAAAGCTGCGCACCGTGCCCCGGCGTCCGGAATAACTCTCTTTGTGGTTAAGACGCTCAACCGTCAGCGCCAGCGATAAGGCCGACACATCGCCAACCCAGCGGAATGCACCGGGCTTCCCGTTAGCCAGACGACGGGCCAGAAACACTTTCCCCTGGCCGTAGTAGTAGGTTTCAAGCTGTGCCATTGTCTTCTGGCTCCTGTTGTTTGCTTTTGCCACGGTTGCCCTGAGTGTCGCTGACGACCGGAGTGGCAACCCCGATAAGTTGATGGTCCCGGAGCCAGACTTCTTCGGCTTCGGTCACGGTGATGGTTTCACCGGCTGCAAAGCGCTTACCCTGATGGGTATGCGGCTGCAGGAGTTTTACGTCGGGCATCGTCTGCCTCCGATAACATGATTGACCTGAAACGTGTCCATCCACAGCAGTGTGCCGCCGTCATAATCCAGAATGTCACCTTTGACCCACTGGATGCCGGTTGTGGCCAGCGTCCCCGGTACCCAACCAATCAGCTGGTCGCGTATCTGACCTATCAGCGGGCTGATTTCATGCGTCAGACCGTCAGCACCCTGGCCATAGTTGCGCACCGCAACGGCCACACCGAAGACTGCCTCGGCAACCTGCGCCCGGCTCCCGTTCCCCGGAACACCGCGCTCAGGTCCCATCAGCACATACGCCCCGGGGACCGCAAAACCGGATAACTCCGTCACCTGGCTGTATTCGACGATGGTGCCGAGGAAGCTCAACGGGGACGGCGTCAGTGGCTGCAGGCGCTCGACGATCAGACTGATGGAAAACGGTTCGCTGCTCATTTTCCGAAATCCCTCAGTGAGTCCATGCTGAACGTGCGACCGGGGCCATCCACCATCGGCGGACCGCCAGCGGGTTTCTGCGTATCGGTCGCGCCGAGGCTGAATTTGCCGTTGGCTAGCTGCTCCATCAGTTTCATCGCATCGCGGTAATCACGGACAATCGGGTCGGTACGTTCATCAGAAATACGATGCTGATGCAGCTTGTAGCGCACGACGGAGCGGCCCCAGCTGCTCAGAATCGGGTGGACCTTCACCAGTGGAAGGGTGTAACCACGCTGGCGGAGATAACCGTCAATCAGGTTCTGGGCTTCTTCCACCGCACCGCCAATGCGCTCCACCACCTCAAGGGCCACGGCCACTTCAGCAGGTGGCCATGACGTGGTCTCTTCCCCACGTAACACCGCATCCAGCAGCTCCGGTCGGGCCGGAGGCTTGCCAGGAAGCTGTGTCACCTGAGACAGTTCGACCGCACCCGGGCGGTCAGCCAGTTCAGCAAGGGAGATATACCAGGTCACGGCCATCACTCGCCTCCGCTTAGGCCGATACGGCATTCTGGAAGAAGTAGCCGCAGTCCTGAGCCACAATCAGCTCGCGCACGGCCTCACCGACACGGACTCGCTGACCACCGCGCATCCCCATATCCGGGTCGATAATCACACCGGAAATACGGTTGCCGAACTGCGCGGTGATACCGAAAGTGACACCACCCTGGGTATCAGCCAGCAGGTTGCGGTAGATAAAGGCGGCATGGTTTGCCCAGGCTCGTACCAGCACCGGTTTCTGGCCCGGACGGGCGATATTGACAAACGCCGAGCCCACAACAATTTCATCGAGCTCCAGCAATTGACGGACAAAATCAAGCGGTACCATGCCGTCTTCACCCTGTGTACCGTTGTACGCTTTAACGATCGACGGGTTCTGACGCAGGGCTGTCGCAGTTGAGCGGCCCAGCACCGCTACGTTCGGACGCATGACCATCTTGTCGAGTGCGGTGACAATTTTCTTAATCGGTTTGCTAGAAGCGTTGTCCCACTGGTCGGCAGCTGCCAGGTTTTCTTTGTTACCCACCGGATAATTGGCCGCGTTAAACACTTCTTTACTGGTACGCACTTCGCGATCGAGCAGAATGATATCGGACACGCGCTCGGCGGCCCGGCCCAGCGGGTCGTAATTATCCGGAGCGTTATCAATGTCAGATTGCGGGACCGGCGCATCGAGAGCGTAATCATTGGTCGAGGAGGTCTCATCCGTCGCATCAAACTCAACCTGATTGGGCTGCGACGTCCGTCCAACGGTGGTGGTCGGCACAGTGAAACCCTGTCCGAGATCGAACTTCCACCATTTGAATTCGGCCTTACTTACCGGTACGCGCGGTAACACGCTGTCGGCAATCAGGGAGAGGTTACGGTACCCGATGGCGATCGCTGTCAGGTGAGGGTCAATGGGAAACGGTGCTTTGGACATACTCTTGAACTCCTGAAAAGGGCCGGATAAACCGGCCATAAACGTTAAATGGCCGGTTACTGGTCAGCTAACTGCAGTACGCCACCTTGCTCTGACCCCGAATAAACAATCAGGCCGGTATATTCGGGAACCACCGAACCATCATCAGCCTCAAAGGCCGGGATGTTTCCGTCGGTGATGGTGTAGGCAGGCTGACCTTCACCCTCGGCAAAAGCGGCAAGACTCCGTATCTGGTCGAGGGTCAGTACAATGCGCGACATAGTGTTCTCCTGATCGGACGATGGCATCAGCAGGTCGTTGGCTGAGCGACAGCCCGAACCAGTGCCATGATGCCGGTCTGAATGTTGGTCTTCCCGATCGCATCCCAGCGCTCTGGTTCGGCAGCAATAAAGCGCCGGAGCTCAACCGCCTCTGCTGATGACCCCTGATAAGCGTCTGACCCGGTCTTGCTTTCTGCCGAACTCGCAGACGCAAGCTTGACTTCATGATCCGTGTTAAGACGCCCCGCCAGTTCAACCTGAAGCGCCAGTAATTCTGCGCCTTTGGCTTTGATTCGGTTCATCAGGTCGATCTCTTCAGGAGACAGTTCCCGATAACCGCTGATTTTTCTGTGCTGATTTTCCACAGTCATTACTCCCGTTTTTCAGTGAAAAGGACTATCAACCGCCACTGGCGGCCGGGAGTTTGCCCGGAGCAATCCAGACCGAACCGAGATCGTCTTCAGCACCGTCATATTCGGCAAAGCCGAGATAGAACTGGCCAGCGGTGGCCGGAACAGCTCGCCCCTCAGCATCAGCGGTCAGCGGGTCACCGGCGGCCACATCATCGCCATAGACAACCGGCGTCAGCTGGCTGCGGACCACGTCGGCGGGTTCCCCGACACTGGCGGCAACAAGGGTGGTGACGCCGATAATCAGTTTGCTGCCATCGATGGCGAGAGTGATTTCGTCCTGCACAGTGCCATGCGTGACCATACGACGCGCAGCCAGTGCCACTTCTGCTTTATGGCAGGTGATCAGACCCGGAATATTCATTGCTGGGCTCCTTTCTTCACGTGGTTAACAGCGTCCGTCATGGAGATGGTGCGACCCTGTTTAGCCTGCTCTGCCTGATAGTTCTGGGCGGCAGTGGCCAGCGCGGAGGCATCGGCAAAATCGACAGGGTCATCAGCCGTGCCGGTTTTTTCGCTGAAGTCCACGACTTTGGGTCTCTGGCTCAGCACATCACGCAACAGCTCTTCCGGTGTTTTGTTCACCGTGGCATCACCATCGGCAAAAGACAGCGGTGTGGAGTCAAGGCTAAGCAGTACCTCAACCACAGTATTTTTCTGGCGTGGCAGGATAGATCCCGCTTTAACCAACCCGTCTGCATAGCTGACAACCGCGTCGCGGCGCACCTTCGCGTCGCGTAGTTTTGCGGTTTCTTCATCCTTGCGTAGTTTCTCTTCTCGCTCTGCCAGCGCGGTTTCACGCCGGGTGAGCTCCTCCGCCGTAACGGTGGTCGTTTGGTTCGGGTCCACATTATTCTCCTCGGCATAGGCCAGTGGTGAGATAGATGACTGACGATCTTCAGTAGCGGAGTCCAGAATCGACTGGATACGCCACTGAGGAATGATGGAATCGGCCTGCTCGATGCTTTTTTCCTGGATCACCCAGTCACGAATCGACTGAAACAGGCTGGCCAGGTTGTCGGCCTCCCACGGCAACGCGAACTCCAGCGGACCGTTATCGCCGCTGGTCTCTGCGAACTGCGCATCAGGAAGACCTTTCACACCGGGAGGGACGGCCCCCAGAAAACCGACATGGCGGGCATAGTAATGACCGGGTTTCGGATTGCCGGGGCTGTCAGGCTGATAAATGGAAAGGGAGCGTTTTTTGTAGCTGCCCGCGTTAAAAGCTTCCGCAAAGGCCGGATTGACCTGTCGCGGCGCGGCATACACGATGCCGTCACGGAACTCGAGACGTTCTGCCCAGCCATACGCCGGGGCGGTCAGGCTCGGATGCCCGATGACAAAGGGGGCCTCCGATACTGAAGGGTCATAGCTGTTGGCCAGATCGATGCAGTTTTCCGTCGTGAAGGTGATAGTCCGGCCATCCATCGCGGTGTGGGTACCGGGGGCAAAAACCGCAAGTGTCGCTTTAGCAGTGCTCGTCGTCATGGCTGTCGTCATTTTCGGTTGTCAGGGGTTATGGCGACATCATGACGAAACGTGCTCAGAGGGTAATCTGCCCACGGGCAGATAAAAACGGGACGGAAGGTAATTCTGAGGGCCAGCGCGGGGGAGGAACAGGGCCGGGAACCGTATTAAAACGTATTATAATACGGGTCGCCAGCGTGGATTGCGTCATCGTAGCCAGGCGACCACCAGAACGCGTTACAGGGCGTCTGACGAGGACGTCAGTTAAACACCCCCTGCAGGTAGTTTTTCGCCATATCGATAAGCGTTTCACCCTCTGATTTTGACACACCCAGCCACGGGCGAGCCTCAATCTTAATTTTGTAGGCCGGGATGGTATGCCACTGCGCGAAGTTTGACTTGCCCTTGCGAACGAACTCGTTGGCAATCTTGCCGTTCTTCTTCTGGCGGTAATACGCCTGCTGGCTGCGGGCGGCGATTTCGATGGTCCCACCAAACTGATGAATGGCACCGTATACCCGGTCTGTACCGAACAGCAACTCGTCGGCATTGACCTGCCAGCGCAGGGTATTTTTCAGATAACCGTCACGGGTGAGGATCTTGTCTGCGTTTTTCCGCTTACGCCGCTGGTACCGGGGCTTAAGTGCAGCCCATTCGATGCCTTCCGGCGACTTTTGCTCCTGGAAGCGCAGCTTGTGAAACTCAAGCAGGCGCTCCCCCATTGAACGCAGCAGCGGTTCCGGGCGCATCATTTCTGCCCGGGCATCCCACAGTTTGCTCAGCGCATCCTGAGCATTAAACGTCAGCGTCACACCCGACATCGTCAGTCCTCCCGCGACCACAGCTGGATACCCTGGCGCAGCGACTGCAGCAGCGTATCGTCAGCTGAAATGTTACCAGCCCAGCCATCGCGGCCTGTGGCGAACACCACCGACAGCGGGTCCGCTTCACCTTCCTGCTGCAGACGGGCCAAATAATAGCGTCTGACCAGCGACTGCTGCTCCTCCGGCAACCAGACAATCTGCGCCCAGATTTCGTCGGGGTTGCGGATGGTCTCTGCCAGCTGCAGTGCCTGTGCCAGCGTCAGGGGTATCTGGCCCTGACTATCTGGTGAAGCGAACATGTCGCTGCCAATGGCGATGCGCTGTCCTGTCGGGTCACGGAACGCCGCGTCCTGATCGCCGGTCGCGCCGAACAGCTGCAGGAACGCATCCACAGGATCGGTCTCGCCTTCAGGTACCGGAGCCGGGCGCGGAGCAGGCAGTGGCGCAGGTTTGGTCGGGGCTTCGGTGACCGGCGTGAACGGACCGTCTCCGACCGGACTGCCGCCACGGGGCGGAGGCACTTCGCTGAAATACCGGCTGCGGCCCGGGGTGTGTTCAAACCCCGGGTCGATCCCCTCCGGCACCAGCACCGTGCGCGGCTCACCCGGGCTACGCTGACCAATGGTACGAGGGATGAATTTTATTGGCGGCGCGGTATCCGGCCCGCTTTTCCCCAGCCGTTTCAGGTCGTCGTCGGTGCGGCCGATCACGCTGCACTCACATCCCCAGGCGTTAATCGGGAAATGGTAGATCCACCAGGGGTCGTCTGCCCGCAAAATCATGCCGTTCCACCCCAGATGTTCTTCGCGGGGGTGTTCCACTGCGTCGCTGTGGACATACTCCCAATAGGGGTGGGTGTCACGCATATCCATCAACTGCCGGAACCGCCCGGCCATATACGACGAGCGCAGATTGGTCTCGTAAATCGTGCGCGAACGCCACTCGAAACCACCGTTATAGCTCCAGCCGTAGCGGGTGACAATCGCCGCAAAATCCCGGCGGAACGACTCCAGCGTGCCACCAGTTAGCCCCTTCTCGACTGCGGTACGCAGGTCTGCCAGCAGGTCATCCCGGTTGGCACCGGCCACCATGAACTCATTGTCATGCGCGGAGCCGTAGACATCTGTCCAGGCATCTGTCTTCGTGTTGAACTTGCGACGGAAGAAGGCGATCTGCTCGCTGAACGGCAGAGAGCCATAGCTGACGTTACCGGCCATTCATTTCCTCCAGCAGATCGTTACGTCCCGCCAGGGCAGCAGCAGACATCGCTTCACCCAGAATACGGGCATAGTCATCCAGCGACATATCGGGTATCAGCGTTGTCAGGCCGTCACGCAGCTCGTCGGTGGTCTCAGCAGAATCGACCAGCGCTTTTATCTGATTAATCCACCCATCCATGACCGGGCGCAGTTCGGTATTGAGGCGACCGGCCATCAGCGTGGCGGTATCATTATGGTCCGGGTCATGCTCCGCAAATGACGACGGCGCAGCGGCCCGGGGAACGGATACCGGTTGCTCAGGCTTCGGCTCCCACTCGCCGCCGTAGGTCTCTTTGACGTAAGCCAGCGTCGGGCGATAGCCGGTGGTATCGCTGATGGTTTTGTCGCGCTCAGCCCGGTCTTTCAGGTCTTCCGCCTCTTCGAAGACGCGGGACACCACCGGCACTGCGGCATCGGGGAAGTTAAATTCGGTAAACCATTTGCCCGGACCACGGTTCCAGGACTCGCAGATAACATCCGCATCGGCCTTGACGATGGAGTCCAGCACCTTGTCCTGCAGGGACTCGTTACCGCCGATACCTTTTGCCGCGCCACCTGAGCTGGATATCTGCCCCACCGTCACGCGGCGGATAGCCTCATTCATCGCGTTGTACATAGCCTGATAGTCAGCGGCACCGGAACGGGCCGCAGACATCAGTTCGACGGTCATCCCCTCGGGCATAATGACGCCACTGTCGGTCGAAATGGCCCGGGTCAGCGCCAGCAGGTTACGTTTCTGCTCCGGCGTGGCCCCTTCGGGGTGTTTCCCGGCGACGGTCGGCATCCCGAACTTGTCCAGGAAAATCAGCCAGAACTTGATATCGTTGCGTTTGAAGAACGTCGGCCAGTACAGCCAGTGCGCCAGCCCCAGACCATAAGGCTCGTCATCATGATCTGCGCCGGTGGAAAATGACCAGAAATACGGACTCTCACAGGCTTCCCCGACGGTCATATTTTGCGGCGTCAACAGGCGCAATTCGCCTTTCGGGCTGAAACGGAAGCGGCGACGATCCCGGACCTTAATGTCGTCAATCCACAGTAAGTTGTCCCGGACACCATAAATCAGTTCTGACACCGCATAGCCATAAAACACGCCGTAGTGCATCAGGCGGGTGATACGATCGAAGCCCAGCGACTCAATTTGCTGGCGCATGGCATCGGCTGCCTCGATATCAACCGGGCGTTCGCCACCGGCCTCGACCTTAATCTCACGGGATATCAGCGCATCCTGGCGCTGACTGAATGCCGATTTGACCTCATCATCACTCAGTACCTCCCTGTATATTTTGAGGTCGGGCGCACCGCGGTGCTGCAAAACACTGTCATCTGACAAGGCCAGAGCCCCGGTCCAGGGGCGGGTGATATCCCGACCATCGCCCGTGCTCGCAAATTCCTGCCCGAGCTTGGGCCGGGGTGGCTTACGTCCCAACGCGCCTTTAATTGCCCCCAGAATGCTCATAGATATCCTCCGAAATCGTTAATACCGCGCACGGTTCCAAACCCGGTATCGGTGAGCTCTCCGGCGCTGCTGCTATCGCCAAATCCAGACAACACGCGGAAAATATCGCGCTCTCCGGTGGACTCAAACGCGATCTCTGTCGCCAGATTGAGTGATGCATAGTTCGCCAGACACCCGGCAATCGCGGTGTCGCCGTGGCGTACCAGTTCCGGGTCTTTGAGGTCTTTTTTCTCCAGACGCGCCACCATCGGCACGCCGTCGATGTTCTCCACAGTTCGCAGGTCCTGCGCCACGTTCTCATCACGCGGTAGAGTGATCATGCTGTCCTCAAACAGGCCGGTGAATTTCGGCATCCACACGCCATACCATTTCTGACTCAGGGTGATCTCCGCGATACGCGGGCGGCCGTAGCGGTCGGCGGTGTACTCGGCCAGCACCAGCCCCGGCCCGGTGGCGTCGATAGCGCCGCCGGACTGGCGCGGCAGGTGGTCGATAAACCAGTACAGGATCTGCTGCTGGAGTGCTGACGGGACGTTGTTCAGTTCCAGCAGAAACGGCACCTCACGGCGCAGGTTCTGGGTGATGGCCATCGGCAGGATGGCGGAAAAGTGTCGGTGGCGGGCAAAGTCCATGCCGAACACGTGCCGCCACTGCGGGTTGAGGGTCTCCGCCATCACCGGACGTAGCTCGCGGTCAATCCAGTCGTTACCCCACGCGGCACGCTCCACCTCGCTCAGACCGATAAAATCATCATCCAGCGCCAGGCGAATTACCGGGCGGTCCTCCGGCATCGCCCGCTCGATCCAGACGCCGGGAATACAGATACCGTTACCGTCCCGGGCGATGGCGTCCAGTTCCTCGCGCATCGCCGCTTTACGCGGGCCATAGGCGTTACGGATGCGGCTATACCAGGTTTTTTTACCCTCGACGGTTGCCGCTTCGCCTTTCATGGCGCAGACCCGCTCGTACAGACCGTTCGCCACTGCATCATCGAAGGTGATACGTAACACGGCGGCATCGTCACCGTAGCGCCCCTCTTCGATATCCTTACAGAACTGGTGGAACGGGTTATTTTTGCCATTCTCTGAACTGATCACCACAATACGCCCGCCCCAGATCAGCAGCGCGGTAGCCGCATCCAGCACGCCCTGCACATCCGCATGGAATGCGGCTTCGTCGATAATGACGACGCCCTGCAGACCACGAATGTTGGCAGGTCGGGAAGAGAGCGCGGCTACCTGGAACCCGCTGGCGAACCGCACACGGTATGCGGTAATCATCCGGGTGTTACCCTGAGCGTCCTGGTCCTCGAAGAGGAACTCCTCAATCGATGAGACATCCTGCGCCTGCTGGGCCGCGATGACGCGGGCGAACTTGGCCACGTAGCCAATGAACTCCAGCCCTTTTTCTTTGGTATCGCCGATGTAGTAGACGTTGTCGCCGCCAGCGGCCTTCTGAGCACCGGCTATCAAGGTAGAGTTCAGCCCCCAGGCAAAGGTGATGCCAGTACGACGGCCTTTCGGGATGGCGAGGATGGATACATCAAACTTGAGACACTTCACCTGGTGGGCCATAAGCACACCATCAGCAAACGGGTTGAAACTGAACGGAATGGACTTTGCACGATCCGGAAGTTCATCCCATTCAATGTTACGGACTGTCGAGGCTAATGGCTTCATCACTTGATCCCCAGGAACTTCTCACGCCAGAACTGCACCTGCTCTTCGCTAAGCCCTTGTGCGGTAGCGACCTGTTTCAAGTTTTCGTTCTGCTCTTGAAGCAGGCGTTCACGGGCGGCACGCTCAATCTCGCGGCGCTCGTCGAGACTGGCCTTACGCGACTGCAGGACGTCTTTTGCGGCCCGGGCGAGGTGGCGCACAGTATCAATATCCGGCTCGGCTTCCTGCTGGGCGGTGAAGGCGGCGTGGGTGGTGAGTGTGGTGACGGCCTGGACCATCAACGCCCCGGCGCGTTCGTCGGGGTTTTCGCCCAGCTCACTGACCAGCAGGCGGGCCATCTGGTCCTGCTCGCGCATACGCCCGACCATTTCGCCAAACGACTGCTTGTAGCGGCCCAGCGCACTGCGGCTGGGGGTATCCTCGCCCGGGAAGTGCTTGTGGATATCGGCCAGCAGCTCGTCGAGCGTCATGCGGTCTTCACGCAGGCGGCGCTCGATATGGGCGCGGACGTCAGGCTCAAGGCGATGGATTGTCGATTTACGGCCCATATCAACCTCCCGCGCCGGGACGTTTCACGCCAGGCACGACTGCACGACCGGTGGCCACATCAGCACCACGCTCGGTCAACCGGGCAACCAGTACCGTCTCGATATCCTCAACCGTCACCAGCCCTTGCTCTTCAAGCCAGCGCAGTTCTGATTTGACCACATCACGACTGGGCGCGTGGCCATAGCGGGTCAGAGCCTGATAAATGACAGAACTGTTGGAGCTGTAGCTCGGCATTTCTGACAAAAAACGCAGCATGACAAGGCGCTGGTCCTCACGCAAAAAACTGGCAAAATTCATGGGGTCCTCCGTTATTTCTTCTGCAGCAGATAAGATTCAATATTCTCGGTCCGGCGGGCCGTCGCCGACATCTGCTCCTGCATCCCCTGCAGATGCGCCTCTGTACTGCTGAGTTTGCGAATGAGCTCGGTGATTTGTGACTGAGTGGGCACGGATTTAACCTGCACCTCCAGCGTGGTCAGCCGTGTGCGTAGCTCCAGCAACTCCTTCTGGCTGGCCGACTGGCGTCCAATCAGCCACGTATAAACACCGACTACAGCCATAACTGCCCATTGCAGAAATGCCCAGTCGAATCTCAGTTCATTTATTCCCACAGTTACCCTCCTGGGCACACTTGATCACTTCGACCAGCTGTCCGGCGCAGAGGCCATACTGGTCATATAATTGCTTCTGAGCTACCGCGAGATCGTCCATGCCGTTACTGGCCGGATAAACCGGACGTGGGCACGGGACGGTCAGGCGGGCGGGTAAAACCAGAGGTAGCGGTTGTTGCGGCCTGCTCGCGAGCTCTGGTGAGTTCCTGCATGACGTCAGCATCAAACCGGCAACCAGCACGGCTGGCAGCGTTCTTTTTAAGTGCTTCACGAATGGCCTCCGTGGATTTCTCATCCGCCAGCTGGCGGGCGTCGATTTGTTGCGACAGCAACGTGCTGGCCTGATTAGCCTGCGCGGTCAGTTGCTTTGTTCCGGCGATAAACTGATTCAGGGCATCAGCGGCCTGTTGAGTCTGCCCTCTGGAGCACTCCAGCCGACCTGCAGCCAGACCATCGTTGTAGGCATCATTCCGGATGAACCAGATAACGCCTGCCAGACCGATGAAACCTCCCAGGAGGAACCATTTATTCAGAGTCATTACACTCTCCCGGCCCCCAGCCAGACGCCAGATACAGCGGTTGCCAGGTATAGATGATTTTCAGGGGATAGCCCCGGTTCTCGCGAAAGTTGGCAGCGCTACGGCCCGCATTCACCTGCTCGACGTGATTCCAGTAACGGCTGGCATCCAACCCGCGACTGCTAGCTAGCCTCCGGTCTTTCTGAACCCAGCCAAGCCCGCCGTTATACGCCGATAACACGAATGCCATGCGTTCACAGTCGCTGGCGGTACCGGTGATCCGCTGCCAGTGCCACCAGTTGTACTGCACCAGCGCTCGCATGGACCACGACGGGTTGTAAGGCTGATTGGATTTCAGTTGCTCAGGGTAAATACCGGCAATCTAGCTGGCTGTGGCGGGCATAAACTGCGCCAGCCCCTGTGCTCCGACCGGTGAACGGGCCCGGGTGTTCCACTGTGATTCCTGGTGGATTTGGGCGGCGAAGGTGGAAACCGGGGCATTGAGCCCCCAGACGACGCGGGCATTGCGGGTCAGCTCGCGCTGGTATTGTCGGGCCTCAACCGGAATGCTGGCCGCGAGAACCGGATGACAACCGCTCAACAGACAAAGGAGAATGACGGAAAGAGCGAGCCGGGTCA
This sequence comes from Klebsiella sp. NPDC088457, assembly GCF_044900465.1. NCBI lineage: Bacteria > Pseudomonadati > Pseudomonadota > Gammaproteobacteria > Enterobacterales > Enterobacteriaceae > Klebsiella > Klebsiella sp. NPDC088457. Next base: position 46,316 of record NZ_JBJDNH010000027.1, read on the forward strand.
TGGTCAGAGCCCCATCGTCACGCCGAGGCAGATGGCCGCGACAATCAGCGCCCGTCGCAGCAGGACGGCAGCAAAAATCAGCTCGTAGCCTGTTGCCACTGGGTATTCAGGTTCGTTACGGCTCACCGGCACCGGTTTTCCGAGGTTCTCTTTCCAGTCGTCAATCAGGTAGCTCCCCGGGCTGGCATAGGGGAACAGCGCCCGGTCGAGGTGATAGCCGAGAATGGCGGCGATGGAAACCAGAGACAGCTTGTACAGCGTGACGCCGAGCTGTTCCGGAGAAATGAAGGCGATAGCGGCCAGCAGCGCAACGGCGAGGATGATCCAATTGCGCAGCCGCTGGTGACGAACTTTATGAAGTAGTGACATGCGGTTCTCCTGAAGAAGGCCAAAAGGCTGAATAAATCAGGAGTTAGTGTGCGGTATATCGGGGTGAGGAGTAATTTGCCCCCGGGCAGATTATGAGCAGGAGTGAGGCCTCCAGAATGAAGAGACGTTAGTTTGAATCACTACTAAGGAGTGTCATCATGAATAATGAACAATCTACTGATAAATTAATATCCCCCGATATCGTAATTACTTCCGGTACTAAATCCATCGTATCTACTGGGTGTCACCTGGGCACCGTGGTTACAGATATGACATCGCCAGTACCCATCCCCGTTACCAGCGAGGACAACCTTCTTCCCGGCATCGAAGCAAGGCTGGCAGAGGAAATGAGCGACCTCGCCAGTGCCCTCCGGAAGTTCGGACTCGGGACGCAGAGCATAAGCGAAGAACTCCCCGTCAGTTCCGAGTTTGGTAAGTTGATAACGAGCTTTTTCAGCGCCAGCAGCTTCCAGCTCGCGGATACGTTGCTCCAGGGTAAGGATCGACCGTTGCTGCTCGATGACGGTGCTATGCAGTTGCATGAACTGGGACTGAGCCTCAATGATTTTATTCGTGAGATCACTCTTGAGGGTCGCCAGTTTCTGGCTGTCGCGCTCGTCAATAAGCGCCTTACCAATGGTCCCGATGGAGGTAAGGCTGGAGATTAAGGCGTTTACGTCCATTCACTGACTCCCATTTTTTGCCCGTGGACAAACGACACGGGCAGTCATTCAGAAACACAATTCCCAGGCTCCCGAAAGAAAGAGCGGCCTGCGGGATGCGCTAACATCCCGCAGGCCATCAACACACAGTCCTTGCCTGTGAGTCGACCGGAGGCTCAGTCCGTCTCGCGAGACAGATTCAGCCTACTGCATTTTCATTCAATGAAAAAGGCTTACAGCATATGAAATCGACACCGATCATACCCTGGATAGGCGGCAAACGTCGTCTGGCACGTCATATCCTGCCACTGTTCCCAAGACATACTTGCTATGTAGAACCCTTCTGCGGAGCCGCTGCACTCTATTTCATGAAGGAACCCAGCAAGGCAGAGGTTATCAACGATATAAATGGGGAATTAATCAACCTCTATCGGGTAATTCAGCACCATTTAGATGAATTTATCAGGCAGTTCCGTTGGGCTCTGGTCAGCCGAGAGTTGTACCGCTGGTTGCAAATGACCCCTACTGAAACTCTGACGGATATACAGAGGGCCGCCCGGTTCTACTATCTACAGAAACAGTCATTTGGTGGAAAACTCGAAGGTCAGACCCTTGGAACGGCGACAACGAGCCCTCCTAGACTTAATTTGTTGCGTATAGAGGAGGAACTATCACTAGCACACCTTCGCCTGGCCAGAACGATGATTGAACATCTGAGCTGGGAAGATTGCATTTTGAAATATGATCGCCCGCATACGCTGTTTTACTGCGATCCTCCGTACTGGGGGACTGAAGGCTATGGGGTAGACTTTGACTTCAGTAACTACATCCGGTTAGCTGAATTGGCACACTCAGTAGAAGGGAATATGATTATTTCAGTGAATGATATCCCTGAAATGAGAGAAATTTTTTCGAAATTAGAGATAAAAAAAGTCCAACTAACCTATAGCCTGCAAGGTTCTGGCAGACAATCTGAACTTCGAAGCGAACTTATCATCACTCGAATGTAAGCCAGACCGGTGCATTGCACCGGTCTTTTTAAGAACTTACGAATTCTTTACTGTGCAGTATGTCTGCCAATAACTTGAAGATGAATCATCAGTGATCGTATTAGGTGTCGCTACTTCTTTATGAATCAACTCGGGTGATGGTGAGTCCAGAAAACTAACGACGAACTTGCTATTCCCTGTGTATGCACCGAAACCATTCCTTGCATTCACAAGACCACAAACGTGGACCATATCAGGATGACTCCCCGATTGTTTGATACGACTGACCGTAACATTTTTGTATTTTGCAGTGTCTGGATCTTTCAGATAGGAATTAATAATTGACTCAGCGTAGGATCTCGCCTCCTGATTTTTGTCACCACAACCACCGGCAGTCAGCACCATAATCAGCAAAATAAAGACCCTCATCCTTGTCTCCGTCTCAGTATTGAAGTAAGCAATTGAATGGTTTCTGAGCTTTCAGCAATAATTCGATCCTCGATTTTTCTGTTCCTATCCATCCAAAAACCAAGTAACGCAAGAATCGCAGAAAAGACTGCTAGGAAGATAGGGTTGCCAGTCAGCATCTCAAAAAACGGTACGATAAATTCAGACGATTGACTGTGCATCAATCCCAGCAAAAAAGTTAGTGCGTAAAGGATTAGAACGAGAACAACAAATACAAAGCTTATCGTTGGAAGACTTAACCATTTTCGCCTTCTAGCTGCACTGATGTGATGTTTGTTCTCTCTGATAGCCGAGAGCAACCAAGAGTTGGATTGTTCCTGAATGGGGATTTCCCTACGAGCGTCATTTTTGGACGGTGGGTTAATTATAACCTGGGACCCTAGAACAATTGTTCCATCACCTGATTGCGTCACGGTTATTGTTTTTGGTTTTCCATCATCAGGTAACCCACTCAGTTTTTCAGCTATTTGGCTGCTTAATTCATACAATTCACGATCACGACTATCCATACATACCCCCAGGCTTAGTTATTTACTACCAGCTTCAATAACCTTTCAATCTTGTCGGAATCCACTGCATCTTCCTTTATCAGAAAGTTATAAACCTTAATGGCCGTAGTTATTAAGTCCTGCGTCGGCCATTGACGGCTACTGCGTGAAGCAACCCGTTCTAATGTAGTAACAATTTTCAAGAATAGAGCATCATCAAGTGGTTCTCTTTCGTGAACCACCTGGCTTCTTACGCCAGTCACAACATATTGAATATCAACACTATGCTCGAAAATTGCGGCTAAATAGTCTGCACTTGGTGTGCGGTTCCCGTTTTCATAGTTGATTTGCGTCGTCTTTCCAACGCCTGCAAGGGCTCCGAACTCAGTTTGGTTAAGTCCAATACGATTCCGTTCTTCTCTCAAACGCTCATTTAGGGTACTCAAAACACCACCTTTTATATCCTTGACTGGTTTACGATTGTGAACCATAATCTTACGCATAAGTTACGCATTTCTTCGACGATAAGGAGCTACAAATGAAGACCCCTGATCAAGTCAAACAACAATTTCGCCAGAATGGCTGGACCTTCAACCAGTGGGCTATCGATAACGGTTATTCGCCCACGGATGTTTACCGTGTTCTCAATGGGTTAACGAAAGCCAAATATGGAAAAGGTCATGAGATCGCTGTGAAATTAGGTTTAAAAGCCGCAGCTGCATAACACTATTTGATTTTATAGCACCTAAACCAGAAGTGTAAAAGTGTTACCTATATTAAAAAGAGGAGTCCACGTTTATGGCCCATAAATCTGGTGTATCTACTTCAGCGAGGCGTACCTTGCTAGTTCTTATTGCCCTTAAAGGGCATACGATGACTGGCCTTTCTAACGGCGAACTGGCCAAAGCACTGAATGTCTCTCCCGCAAATATCAGTCGTGACCTTGCAACGCTTGTTGAGTCAGGTCTGGTGATCCAGCTCGACAATGGCCGCTATGCGCACAGCGTTCAAATGCTGCAGATCGCCACTGCCCATGCAGAGCACATGTCCCGCATGAAGGCACGTATGGATGAAACCAACCAACGTATTCTCGCCGGTTCCCGATAAGGAGATAACAAATGCCAAGAACCAAGAGCCCAGCCGCCGTCTTAGTTGAAGACATGCAATTTGCTGAAGACCTTTCTGCCAACCAAAACGAAATGGCCCTTCGTCAACAACAGGTCATGGCGCAGTTTGGTGATGGTTTACCCTATGAACGGGATCGGATCGTTCATGAAGCCCGCTTCTATATGGCACAGAGTGCGGAGGCCATGCTGGAAGCTGGTAAACGCCTGGTGATACTCAAAGAGAATGAACCTCATGGTGATTTTTCCCTCATCGTTACCGAGCAACTCGGTCTGGCAGAGAGAACTGCACGTTTAGTGATGCAGGCAGCCGTTAAATATTGCTCACCACAGTTAGAACCAAAACGGCAAGCGCTTGCCGTTTTGGGTAAGACAAAGCTTTTTGAGCTGATGACGGAAGACGATGAAGAACTGGCGGCATTAGCGGAAGGTGGCACCGTTGCTGGCATGACCCTCGACGAAATTGATCGCATGACCAGCCGCGAACTAAAAGCGGCATTGCGTGATGCCCGTGAGGATGCTGACGCCCAACGTCGTCTCCTTTCTGATAAGAACGACAAAATAGACGATCTGAATAAAAAGCTACAGAAGCAATCCCGGATAGCACCACCAGCACCTGACGTGGAGGCCGAAAAGCTGCGTAAGGAAGTGACGGCGATCGCTTTCGAAGCCGAAGCCATCATTACCGGCAAACTGCGGGAAGGTTTTAGCGTTCTGACCACCTATATCACTGATAACGATGCTGGCGAATATCCTGATGCGTTTATGGCCGGGTTACTCAATCAGTTACAGCAGTCCCTGGATAAGGTCCGAGAAAACTTCAACCTCGAAGAGTTTCGCCCTGGTAGCCGCCCGGACTGGATTGATGCGTCACTTGACCTCGGACAGCAGGGAGAATAACCCATGAGCGCAGCTCTGACCGAACGACTGGTTGCGATAGCGCAGGCTGCCCGCAGCGCCGGGCACGGTGAGCGCGGTGCAATCTATGCTGCGGCATGTGCGGAGCTGGGGATATCCCGCGCCACATTGCTACGCAAAATAAAAGAGGTTGCTATGACAGAAACCCGTAAACGTCGTATCGATGCTGGTACCAGCGCTCTGACACGCGAAGATGCCATGATGATTTCGGCGTTATTGACTGAGTCAACCCGTAAAAACGGAAAACGGTTGTATTCCGTGGCAGATGCTGTGAACGAGCTGCGGGCTAACAATATGATAACTGCCGAGTTTATAGACAAAGCTACCGGGGAAGCCCGTCAGCTGTCTGAAAGCGCCATTATTCGCGCCATGCGCTGCTATGGTGTTCATCCCGATCAACTGATGGCCCCTGCGCCTGTTACCCGCCTGGCCAGTCTGCACCCGAATCACGTCTGGTTGGTGGATGCCTCTCTCTGCACGTTGTATTACCTCCAGAATGGCCGTAAAACTTCCGGCCTGCAGGTAATGGACAGCGCACAGTTCTACAAAAATAAGCCGAAAAACCTGGCTCGTATCGCCAGCGACAGGGTGTGGAGCTATGAAATTACCGACCACACCAGCGGCTGGATCTACGTGGAGTATGTCATGGGGGCAGAATCAGGTGAAAACCTCTGTTCGGTGCTGATTAATGCCATGCAGGAACGAGGTGGTGCTGATGTATTGCATGGTGTTCCTGGCATTCTGTTTATGGACCCGGGCTCTGCTAACACCGCCGCGATGACTAAAAATCTGTGCCGTTCCCTCGGAATTGACGTGATCGCTCATGCTGCAGGCAATGCCAGGGCAACAGGTCAGGTGGAAAAGGCCCGCGACATCATCGAACGCAAGTTCGAACCTGGCCTTAAATTCGTGAACGTATCAAGCCTGGATGAGCTGAACATGCTCGCCAAAAAATGGCGGTGCCATTTCAATGCCACGGCTATCCACAGCCGTCACGGTGCAACACGTAACGACATCTGGTTGCGGATAACGGCTGAACAGCTGATTAAAGCGCCCACGGTAGAGGTATGCCGTGAACTCGCCGTGGCGTCCCCTGAACGCCGTAAAGTACAGCCAACGCTGGAGATATCATTCCAGGGGCGGAAATACGACGTTTCCTCCGTACCGGGCGTAATGATTGGCGAATACGTCATGGTGACACGCAATCCCTGGCGTACTGATGCTGCACAGATTGTCCTGCAGGGTGAGGACGGACACGACGTTTTCCACCTGGTGGATGAAGTCCCCGAGAACGAGTTTGGGTTTTCCGTTAATGCGGCTGTTATCGGGAAGGAGCACAAACGCCCGGCAGATACGGTTGCCCAGCACACCAGTCAGGAGATTGAGCAACTGGTAACGGGCACGAGTTCAGCAGGAGAGGCATCTGCGGCCCGTGCAGCTAAAGAACTTCCGTTCGGTGGGCGCTTTGACCCTTACCGTCGTGTCGATGAAGCAGAACTCCCGGCGTATTTACCGCGTCGGGGTCAGGAAAGCGAAGTTCGCGGCCCGCGTATCGAACAACGCCCGTTATCCCATGTTGAGGCAGCTAAATTGCTGCGAGAACGCCTGACGGTTGCTGGTCATAACTGGCTCCCGGAACATTACGCCCAACTGGTCAGTCGCTATCCGGAAGGCGTTCCGGCAGAAAATATTGACGCTATTGCGGAGGAACTGGACGGGAACAAAGCGCCACTACTCAGCATCGTTAACGGCCATTAACGGGAGGCACACATGCTGGTACTGAAAGTCCTGATGAAGCAGCACGGTATCGAACAGACGGAGGTTGCTATGGCGGCATCGGTTTCCCAGCCTGCCGTTTCACAGCTGATTAACCACGGCATCTGGCCGAAACGTCGCCCTGAAGAAGTGCGGCAAAAAATAATGAATTTTCTGGCATCACGCGGGCTCGGGCAGGATTTGTCCCGGGCGTTTGATGAGGTACTGGCGGCGGAATCCGCCAGTACCTCCGTCCCGCAACAGGCAAAAAACGAAGAGGACGAGAATATGTTACTGGCAAAACAGGTATTAAATCCAGCTACTAAAAAGCAATTCGGTATTTTCCGCGACCCGTTTGCGGATGACGCGATGCAGAGTTCCGATGATGTGTTTACCACGCCGGATATCCGCTACGTCCGCGAGGCGTTGTATCAGACAGCCCGGCACGGTGGTTTTATGGCGGTTATCGGGGAATCCGGCGCGGGGAAAAGCACGCTGCGCCGCGATCTGATCGAACGTATCCATCGCGAAAATACGCCGGTCATCGTCATTGAGCCCTACATCATCGCGATGGAGGACAATGACAATAAAGGCAAGACCCTGAAAGCGGCCAGCATCGCTGAGGCGATCATCAGTACTATCGCACCGCTGGAAAGTGTCAAACGCAGTCAGGAGGCCCGTTTCCGCCAGTTACACCGTGTCCTGAAGGACTCCAGCAACGCCGGTTACAGCCATGTTCTGGTGATTGAAGAGGCGCATTCACTGCCGTTGCCTACCCTGAAACACCTGAAGCGCTTCTTTGAGCTGGAACATGGCTTTAAAAAACTGCTGTCCATCGTACTGATTGGCCAGCCTGAACTCGCGATGAAGCTGTCAGAACGTAACCAGGAAGTGCGCGAGGTTGTACAGCGTTGCGAGGTCGTCGAGTTGCTGCCGCTGGATACAGAGCTGGAGCGGTTCCTGGAATTTAAATTTAAACGGGCCGGTAAATCCGTCTCGGATGTTCTTGATAACAGTGCCGTCGACGCGATTCGCGCACGCCTCAGCAACAATATTGGCGGTCGCCGGGGGGTTGTCAGCCTGTTATATCCGCTGGCCATCAGCAATCTGATTATTGCCGCAATGAATATGGCCGCGCAGCTCGGCGTTCCGGTTGTCAATGCCGACGTTATTAAGGGGGTTTAATGAAAACAGTCCCGAATATTAATCAACAGCTGGCTAATGTGATGACGGCCATTGCCGCACTCAACGCCATGAATACGCCTGTTGCCAGCATCATGATTTATTCAGGAAAACCGGTTATTCGCGTCTCCCGTGACAGTCCGTGCGTCAGTCAATTCAGGGAGCAGGAGTCCGGTTATATGATGACCGGCATTGACCATCAGGGGCGATTTCGGCAGGGAGAAATTGAGTTGTACGGCTGCAGGGTTATCTGGTCCGAATCTTTACTTCACTGAAGGAGAATAAAAATGGCAAAAGCAAAAAAGCGACTTAAAGCAACTGCTGCATTATATGTCGCTCAGACGAAAGAAGAGGTTATTACAGGGATTAAGCTACTTGGCGATATTCAGCGGGAACTTATCCGTGTTGAAACAGAAATGAATGATTCAATCGCGGAGATTACCGCCAGTCATTCCCCGGCTATCGAGGGACTGAAAGCCAAAATGGAGGAGTTACAGAACGGGATTCAGACGTGGTGCGAAGCACATCGTGACGAACTGACCAATAACGGCAAGGTTAAATTTGCCAATCTCACTACCGGAGAGGTGCAATGGCGTAACCGCCCGCCGTCAGTCAGTATTCGCGGGGCTGATGCGGTTATTGATTTCCTGAAACGACTGGGCCTTAAACGTTTCATTCGTACTAAAGAAGAGTTAAATAAAGAGGCGATGCTGAATGAAAAAGATGCCGTGAAAAATATCCCCGGCATTACCATAAAAACGGATGTTGAAGATTTCTCCATTATTCCGTTTGAGCAGGAAGTACAATAACAGCAGCCAACACCCTTTATTAATTTACTTCCGAATTTATACCGGCGTCAGCGCTGCGGGTCTCTGCACGCCGGTTCCAGTTAAAAGGTACATATAAATGTTAGCTTTATCCGGATTTGTTTTGCTGGTTTCAACCTGTGGTACCGATGCCTGTGATGCATTACCTGTTTCTGATGATATTTACCTGAATAAGCAATCGTGCGAGCTGGTTATGGAACTGGTTCAGGAAAGAGCCCCTGAATCAGTATTAATTTGCGGCGAAGTTTGGCGTGAGGAATGATAAATGTCTCTGACCTGTAAACGTTGTGATAATCCGGTCGATGATCTGGATTTTGAACAGGCGACCATTATGGAAAGTTTTGATGGTACATGGTGTGTCGATCTGATTCTGAAATGCCCTCACTGTGGGCTGTCCTATAACGCATTTGTCCCCACCTCTGAATTACAACCTCTGCAAGGTGATAATCATGACGAATGAAAGTGAAAAATATCTGGCCAAAATTAAAAAACTCCTGAATCTGGCCCGTCGCAGCTCCAATCCTCATGAAGCAGCAGCGGCGCTGAATCAGGCGCAGGCACTGATGCGCAAACACAAGCTGAGCCAGAATGATATCGACCTGATGGATATCACCAGCAAGGCCAGTAAAGGTGCACCATCCCATGCACAAAGCATCCCTCGTTATATGACGTTTCTGGGCCAGTTAATTTGTCGTGCGATGGGCGTTAACTGCTATTACTCGTTCAGCCGCAATTATACGAACGGCCAGAAGCAAAATACCGTCATTTTTTATGGTCCTGACGAGCGTCCGGAAATTGCTGCTTATGCCTTCGACGTTCTTTCCCGGCAGATGGTCAAAGCCCGACGCACCTTTATTGGTTCTCTGCGTAAGAATATTAAGCCTGCCACCAAAACGGCCCGCGCTGACCAGTTCTGCGAAGGGTGGGCCGAGGGTGCATATCAGGCTATTGAGCCATTTGTGGTGACGGATACCGAAAAAACACTGATGGCGAATTTTCTGGCAAAGATGAAGAAAGAGCAGGATTTATCTAACTTGACCCCGCGTGAAGCTAAAAAATGTCGTGGTGATCAAGATGCAGCGGAAGCGGGATTTAATGAAGGTTTAAAAGCTCGTTTAAACCACGGCGTTTCCGGCAAGGATTCATCCCTTTCTCTGGAGTACAAATCATGAAATTAACCGTCGGTAATGTCCTCTTATTGATCGCACTGGGAGGTATTCTCCTCTGGTGTGCAGTAGGTTTTATTGGCTATTACACCATCATTGCTGTTTTGGAGCATTTCATAAACCGTAAGAGGATTACATATATGAATAAAAGGCTCATGGCTGAAGCCTCACGGTTTCAGTCATCACAGGAGCGTAAAAGGTTCTGGTTGTTAACCCTGGGAACTTTAGCCGCTGCCTTAACAGGTTTCTTCATTTTTAATTTTCTTTGATGGATATGTTATGATTATTGGCGCACTGATTTTAACTATTATTGGCCTTTTACTCGCTATAATGGCTGGGTATTTATCAGCAAATAATCTAAGCCCTGTACCGGCCATGCTGGGTATCATCGGCTCTGTTTTCATTATTGCGGCGCTTGCCCTGGCGCATGGTCCGGGCAATATCAATACCCCGGATTCGCCCCTTGTTACTCAGGAGGCAGGTAAATGACCCGTTCCCAGCTGATTAAGATCATTCATGTGGCAAAGCGTGAACTGCGCATGGATGAAGATACTTACCGCCAGTTACTGAATACCTACGCTGGTATTGAATCCACCCGTGAAATGGACATCAAACAGCTGAACCAGATCCTCGACGCGATGAAAAGCATCGGATTTAAAGTCAGGACTCAGAAAAAAGAGAAGCTGACGGCCACCGACGATCAGTCAAAGAAGATTCGGTCGCTGTGGCTGGAAATGGCTGACGAAGGTTTTATTCGCGACCGCACCGAACGGGCAATCAACGTATATGTGCATCGCATAACAGGCGTCAGCCGCCTTGACTGGCTCAATTCATGGGCAGCAAGCCGGGTTATTGAGACACTGAAGCAGTGGCAGAGTCGCGAACGTAAGGCGCAGGAAGCCCTGCAGTGCGCAAAGTGATTTCTGGAGGTCACCATGACAACACCAATGGAGCATAAGCGGCATAAACTGCTGTCTGAAGTTGCTGACCACGTTACAGAGACCGGCGTTGATTACGGTTTATCATCCGAACAGGCTGAACAATTGGGGCTGGCTGTGGCAGATTTTCTGGCGAGTCACTTTGGTGGGCAAAACTTCACATTTCCCCGTGACTACGCTTATAAGCTGTCGATTCGCGATATGCAGATTTATGATGAGTTCCGGGGTAACAACTGGGCAGAACTAAGCTCGAAGTACAATATTACTGAGCGTGGGTTAAGAAAATTGATCCAGCGAGCCCATAAGCAGGTGATTGCCCATCGACAACCACAGCTGTTTTCTTTCGGCGATAACGAGTAATATTATGGGCAGGAGAAGAAATTTTTCTGCCCGTTTCTTCTTTCACAATATGCAAATGTTTTACAGTAACTATCCCAATAAATCCCCGGGTCAACCACAGAATCCCATAATTATCTCGCCTAACCCTGTTCATTTATCTCACTTCTAATCACATCGGGTAAGATCAAAAATTAGCGGAAAAAATATGGAAAAAAAACGTGGAAATATCCCCTCACGACGGAGGGGACAGAGGGATTAACGCAGCTCTGCGCGAACGCGCTCCAGATCTTCCGGTGTATCAACGCCGGTGCCCGGGACAACTTCGGCCACCGCGACATGGATTTTTTCGCCGTACCACAGCACGCGCAGCTGCTCCAGCATTTCGATCTGCTCCAGCGGGCTGGGAGCCCAGCTGACATAGCGACGGATAAAGCCGGCGCGGTAAGCGTAAATACCGATATGGCGTAGCAGCGAATCGCCGATGGCCTCACGGGATTTGGCAAAGCGATCGCGATCCCACGGAATGGTGGCGCGGGAGAAGTACAGGGCGTAGCCTTGTTCATCCATAACCACTTTCACCGCATTCGGGTTAAACGCCTCTTCGGCATCGTGAATGGGCACGGCCAGCGTCGCCATCCCGCTGCTGCTGGCCGCCAGATTGTCAGCCACCTGACGGACAATCGCCGGCGGGATCATCGGCTCGTCGCCCTGAATATTGACGATGATGGTGTCATCGCTGAAGGCGCATTTTTCCACGACTTCAGCCAGACGTTCGGTACCGGACTGATGATCCGCACGCGTCATGCACACTTCCCCCCCGGCCGCTTCGACGGCGCGGGCAACGTCTTCATGGTCCGTCGCCACGATAATACGCTCGGCGCCGGACTCGCGCGCGCGCTCCAGCACATGAACGATCATCGGCTTACCGTTGATATCCTGTAAAGGTTTTCCCGGCAGGCGCGTGGAGGCAAAGCGCGCAGGGATGATGACCACGAAACTCATGAATGGCTTTCTCCCACGGCTAGCGCGCGGGCTTCGGTTTCCAGCAACACGGGGATGCCGTCACGAAAAGGAAAGGCCAGGCTGTCAATTTTGCAGATCAGCTCTTGCTTATCCTGGCTGTAGTAGAGTTTACCGTTGCAGACAGGACAGGCGATGATTTCAAGTAAACGGTGATCCATGATTCCTCCTGATGGACCGAATAGATTCCGCAGCAGCATAGCACATGATGGCAAACTCAGGGATCCGTTTGCGGTCGCGCTGAGCGGGACGTGGCCTGCGGCTCAGGCCGGTTCGATTTCCCAGCCCTCACGCCGGTCGGCAAAGAGCATCGGCGGCAGACGCCCGATGGCGATTCGCCGGGCCGACTGCCAGAGGGCGAACTCTTCAAGCGCCCGCTGCAGCCCCTTTTCCAGGCCTGGAGTCACCTTGACCCCCTCTTCCAGCCACAGCGAGAACACTTCCAGCACCCCGGTTTTGCGATGTATTTTGCTGTCCATTCTGCCCACCAGTTTGCCATGGTGCAGCAGCGGCAGGACAAAGTAGCCATACTGCCGCTTTGGCGCCGGGGTATAGCACTCAAGACGATAGCTAAAATTGAATAACTGCTCGGCGCGTTTCCGGTCCCAGACCACCGGGTCAAATGGCGAGAGCACGGCGCTGTGGCTGGCGGAGAGTTTACCGCCGGGCGCCGATTCCAGCAGCCCGAGCGCTTCGCGGTGGAGCCACATCTCGCCTAACTCTTCCACCTTCACTGGCACCACCAGCCCCTCTTCCTGCCAGTTGGCCAGCAGATTCGGCAACGCGGGCCGCCGCAGCCGATAGTAATCGGCCAGCCACTGCGGGCGGAAAATGCCCAGGCTCCGGGCGCTGTTACGCAACATTCTCTCTTCCGCCTGCGCCTGTGACAATGCATCGCGCGCGTCGTCCCAGTGCGGCATCACCCGCTGCGTCAGGTCATATACCCGCTGAAAATTGCGTCGCTCCACCACCATCACTTCCCCGGCGGTAAACAACCCTTCCAGATGGCGTTTGTGCGGTTTCCACTCCCACCAGCCGCTGGCGCCTTTGCGCGAATGTGCAAAATCGGCCGAACGTACCGGGCCATTCTGCGCAATATGCTCACGCAGCTGCTGAATCTCCTCGGCGTGTTCCGCCATCCACGCTTTGCGGTACTTCCAGCCCATATTATCGGGCGTCAGCATCCGATGACGTATCAGGGGAAAATCGCTACGCGGCAAAAAACAGGCCTCATGGGCCCAGTATTCCATCAGCTCCCCGGCGCGCAGCGCCTCTTCCAGCCAGCCTTGCGGGTAGCTGCCAAGACGGCTAAACAGGACCAGGTAGGGGCTGCGGGCCACGACGTTAATGGTATCGATTTGCAGCAGCGACATCTGCTGAATAGTTTGCAGAATGTCACCGGCGCGGGCACGACGTCGGGGTTTTTTCAGTAACCCCTGCGCCGCAAGGTGGAGATGACGGGCTTCTTTGAGTGACAGTGCTAATACCGACATGCAGGTTCTCCGTAAAGGACTGCAGCACAGCGTCGGTGAAAGCCAGCGTGGCAGCACTAACGTTGCGCCAGCGTCACCAGATCCGTCAGCAAGCGCTGTGCGCGTTCATCCGTCATGATGGCGTCGACGGGTAAATACCACCAGTTCGCTTCGGCAAACCCGCGACATTTTACCGCGTCTTTCTCGGTCATCAGCAGCGTTTGCTGCGCGGTCACGAGGGCGGACACGCCCGCCTGAGTTAATGCCTGATGGTCAGCGAGCGCGACGGTTTTCACCGGCTGCACGCCGCAGCTTTCCAGAGTGGCAAAAAAGCGCGGCGGATGACCAATTCCCGCCATCGCCACGACATTAGCGAATGACGCCACCTGACGTCGCTCACCGCTTAACACATTCACCGCCAGCCCGGGACGCAATTGCATCGGGATCTCTCCCGGCTGCGCGACGCCGCCGTTGACGATGATCGCATCGACGCTGCGTAAACGGGAAGCGCGTTCACGCATCGGCCCGGCCGGCAGCCACCAGCCGTTACCAAAACGGCGCACGCCATCAATGACGACAATTTCTTTATCACGCGCCAGCTTATAGTGCTGCAGACCGTCATCAGTGACGATCAGCTGCACATCATGGGCGGCGAGCAGCGCCTGCACCGCCTCGCTGCGCACCGGCGAGACGGCAACCGGCGCGCCGGTGCGTTGGAAAATCAGCACCGGCTCATCGCCCGCTTCCGCGGTGCTGGTGCGATTGCTGAGCAATAGCGGGTAGCCCGGCGCTTTACCGCCATAGCCGCGCGACACCACGCCGACCCGGATCCCGCGCTGCTGTAGCTGCTCCACCAGCCAGATGACCACCGGCGTCTTGCCGTTGCCGCCTGCGGTAAGGTTGCCCACCACCACCACCGGCACCGGCGCCCGCCAGGCCTTCTTCAGCCCCAGCCGGTAGCTGAGGCGAATCAGCCCGCTCACCAGGCCATAAAGCCAGGAGAGCGGCAGCAGAAGTCGCCATAAAGGCGACTCACCGGACCAGATACGCGCAATCATTGGCCAAATTGCATCTTATGCAGTTGGGCATATACGCCGCGGTGCGCCAGCAGATCGGCATGGCTACCGCGTTCAACGATATGACCCTCTTCCACCACCACAATTTCGTCGGCTTGCTCGATGGTTGACAGGCGGTGAGCAATCACCAGCGAAGTGCGGTTCTTTTGCAGTTCGTCGAGCGCAGCCTGGATGGCGCGTTCGGATTCGGTATCCAGCGCCGAGGTTGCTTCGTCCAGAATCAGGATCGGGCTGTTACGCAGCAGCGCCCGCGCGATGGCAATACGCTGACGCTGACCGCCGGAAAGCAGGACGCCATTCTCGCCGATAACCGTATCCAGGCCATTATCCATTTTGCTGATAAAGTCCATGGCATAGGCCATCCGCGCCGCTTCTTCGATCTGCTCACGGCTGTACTCTTCTGTGCGCGCGTAGGCGATGTTATTCGCCACCGTATCGTTGAACAGATGGACGTTTTGCGATACCAGCGCGACCTGATCGCGCAGAGAAGCCAGGGTGTATTCGCGCAGGTCGTGCCCATCCAGCGTAATCTGCCCTTCATCGATATCATAAAAGCGGGTGATCAGGCTGGCGATAGTCGATTTACCCGACCCCGAACGCCCCACCAGCGCGACCGTTTTACCCTCATGGATACTCAGATTGATATTACGCAGCGCCGGCGCATCGCGGCCCGGGTAGGTAAAGGTGACGTTGTTGAACTCGAGGTTGCCTTTCGCACGCTCGATAACCCGCTTACCCTCGTCTTTTTCCTGTTCGGAATCAAGGATCGCAAACAGCGTCTGGCAGGCGGCCATCCCGCGCTGGAACTGGGCGTTGACGTTAGTCAGGGATTTCAGCGGGCGCATCAGGGCAATCATGGAAGAGAAGACGACGGTGATCGTACCGGCGGTCAAGGTTTCCATCACGCTGGGGAAGCTGGCGGCATACAGAACAAACGCCAAAGCCAGCGAGGCGATCAGCTGAATGATCGGATCGGAGATAGACGACGCGGAGACCATTTTCATCCCCTGCAAACGCATCTTGTTGCTGACCTTATCAAAACGGCTGCTTTCTACCGCCTGGCCGCCGAACATCAGCACTTCTTTATGCCCTTTCAGCATCTGTTCAGCGCTGGTGGTCACCTGCCCCATGGTATTCTGCATGTTTTTACTGATATTACGAAAACGTTTGGATACCACGCGAATCGCCATTGAGACGATAGGAGCCAACACGATCAGAATCAGCGACAGCTGCCAGCTGTAGTAGAACATCATGATAAACAGGCCGATGATCGAAGCCCCTTCGCGCACCACGGTGATCAGCGCGCTGGAAGAGGATGACGCCACCTGTTCGGAGTCGTAGGTGATACGCGACAGCAGGGTCCCTGTCGACTGCTTGTCAAAGAAGGAAACCGGCATCCCCATCATATGGCTGAACAGTCGGCGACGCATGGTCATAACCACTTTGCCGGAAACCCAGGAGATACAGTAGCTTGAAATATAGCTGGTGACGCCGCGCAGCACCATCAGGCCGATCACTACCAGCGGCATCCAGAGCAGCACTGAGCGATCCGTTTTACCAAAACCATCATCCAGTAACGGTTTAAGAAGCGATAGCATGAAGGTATCACTACCCGCGTTAAACACTAACGCGACTGCCGCCACGATCAGTCCGGTTTTAAACGGCGCAATAATCGGCCAGAGTCGGCGGAAGGTCTGCCACGTGGAGAGGTCTTTATCGTTCTGCATTCAATAAACCAGCTTGTGTTGAAATAGCCGCATATTCTACCCGTTATCCGCGGTCTCGCCAAACCACTGATGATACCAACGCGGTAAAAGTTGATCTCGTAAGCCGTGGATTTGCCAACCCTCTGCGGAAAAACTCACCGTAATTTGCCCCTGATGCGGCGTATCGAACCACTGATAGCCCTGTTGCCGATAGCGCTGAATAACCTTTTCTGCAGGCATATGCCACGCATTATAGCGGGACAGAGAGGCCAGCGCCGCCGCACCTCCGGTTCGCTGCAATAGCGCCAGCGAAGAAGAGGTATTGCTGCCATGATGCGGAACCTGGATAAGTGTAGACGCAAGATGCTGCCAGTAGCGGCTCAACATGGCCCTTTCCGCTGGAATTTCAATATCTCCGGTCAGCAGAATGCTGCGCTTTCCATCATCGATTCGCACCACGCAGGAGCGATTATTGCCGGTTGCGCTGCTCCCCGGCAGTGGCCAAAGCGCGCGAAAAGTTAACCCGCGCCACTGCCAGCTTTCACCGCGGCGGCATGTCCGATGCCCCGCCCAGTCCAGAGGGCTGCGGACCCAGAGCCCGGGCCAGGCCTCGAGGAGCGAGTTCAGACCGCCGCGATGATCGAGATGCTCATGGCTCAGGATAATGCCTTCCGGACGCAGGTTATGCCAGCGGAGCCAGGGAATAATAATCTGCCGACCGCTATCGCCGTCGGGCCAGGCCAGCCCGGTATCATAAAGGATAGCCGCGCCCTGGCGCTCGATAACCAGCGCCAGCCCCTGCCCGACATCCAGCATCGTCACCCGCCATTCATCCTGTGGCAGGTGGCGCCAGAAGGGCCAGCTCAGCAGCACGGTGCTACTGAGACAGACAGCCGGGAGCGAACGCCAGGCATGAAAGCGCCAGACCAGAAGCATCAGCCACGGCAGGACGCTCACCCCTGCCCAGCGGAAATCCAGGCTGAGCCAGCCCTGTGGCAGCAGACGCAAAAACCAGAATAACCCCGCCAGCAGCCGGTCGGCCAGCAGCCACAAAGCCATCTCGGCCAGCACGGGTCCGCAGAGGTGTACCACCATCGCCCCCAGAATGAGGGGCACGATAACAAAGGTCACTAACGGGACGGCAATAAGATTCGCCACCCAGGAAGTCATACTCATGCCGTGAAAGAGGACGATCTGGAGAGGTAATAGCAGGAACATCAGTCCGAACTGCAGGTGGCATAAAGCCAGTATCTGGCGCAGCGGCCAGCGGCAGGCGTGTAATGACACCGGCACCAGCTGATACCAGAAAATCAGCGTCGCGACGGCAAATGCCGACAGCCACAGGCTATCGGACAACACCGCCAGCGGATCGGCGAATAAAATCGCGGCGATACCGCATCCCCATATCTGCCAGGGCGACCAGTGCCTGCCGGATAAGCGCAGGCCTACCCCCGCGCCTAACGCGACGCAGGTCCGCAGGGCCGGCGGCTGCATCCCGGTCAGCCAGGCATAAAATAACGCACAGACCAGGCCCGTGAGTAATGGCATCTGCCAGCCTATCCAGCGGCAGGGCAAAAAGAATTGCAGGCCACGTACCGCTAACCCACCCAGCAATGCCCCCAGCGCAATATGCAGGCCGGATATCGCCATCAGATGCGAGGTTCCGGTTTCCTGCATCAGGACTTTTATCTCTCCCGGCACCACCAGACGCTCCCCCATCCCGAGCCCTAATATCACCGACTGCCAGGGGAATGCGGTAAGGGTATGCTCTAACGACGCCAGATAGCGCGCCCGCAGGCTGCAGTTCAGGTCGAGCGCCTCAGCGGAGGTAAAGCGCCCGGTTAAAGCGCGATGCTGGGCCAGGGCGTAACGCTGGCCGTCAAAGCCCCCCTCATTGAGCTGGCTATGGATCGGCCGAATCCGGGCGGTCATTCGCCAGCGCTGCCCGGCGCACGGTGGCTCGGGAAGAGAACGGCCGTAAAACGTAACGCCCGGTGCGGGAGACAGGCGCCGCCCGTTTAAACGGGTGATATTTCCCTGGAACGTGGTCTCCCCGTCCACGGCGCTCAGCTCAACCTCTATCTGACGGGAACCGCCCGCTAACGCCTGAGTCGGCCATAGCGCCTGCTGCGCGTGGAGTACGCCCCACGCGAAAAACAGCATTGTCAGTGCCAGATAGCGGGCAACGGTTCTGCGGGACAGCGCGACCAGCAGAGCGCCGACAACGGTGCCCTGTACGGTGGCCAACGTGGGTAAATCAGGTAATAACAACAGCGGTAACATCCCGCAAATCGCGCACCCGGCAAGCTGTGGCAAACGCATAGCGCCCTCCCTGTTAACCAGAAGTATCACGCTAAGCCAGAGGCTCGTCAGTCACCGTTCGATTAGCCCGGATTTTTGCTTCCGCAGAAACATTCGGCTTGCCGCAAAGAGGATGTTTTTTTGTGAGGAGGGACAAATAGCAGGCATAAAAAAAGCACCTTCTGCGGTGCTTTTTTTATTGTCAGAGTACGTTGTCGCCGTTCTGCGAGACTTACTCTTCGTAAATATTGGCGCGGTCGCGTAATTCTTTCCCGGGCTTAAAGTGCGGAACGTACTTACCTTCCAGTTCGACTTTATCGCCAGTTTTCGGGTTACGCCCGGTGCGAGGTGCTCGATAATGCAAAGAGAAACTGCCGAAACCGCGGATTTCAATGCGCTCACCTTGAGCAAGCGTTGAGGCCATATGTTCCAGCATTTCTTTAACAGCATCTTCGACCGCTTTCGCAGGAATGTGAGATTGCTGGCTGGCAAGTCTTTCTATCAATTCTGACTTGGTCATTATTCCTCCGGTTTCCTTCAAGGCAAAATTAGCTAACTGCTTTAAACAAGGGCGGCCGTAGCCGCCCTTTGTGCTTGATTACAGGACGAATCCTGCAATCTGTCAAGTAAACTCGTCATAATTCAGGTTGTTGTAACCTGAATGACGAAAATTACTCGCCTTTAGCTGCTTTGAAAGCTTCAGCCATTGCGTTGTTAGAGAAGTTTGCATCTTCCTGTTTGTTAACAGTGGCGATAGCATCTTTCTCATCAGCTTCGTCTTTAGCACGAACAGACAGGCTGATTGCGCGGTTTTTACGATCAACGCCGGTGAATTTAGCTTCAACGTCATCGCCAACGCTCAGAACCAGAGTCGCATCTTCAACGCGGTCGCGGGAAGCTTCAGAAGCGCGCAGGTAACCTTCAACGCCGTCAGCCAGTTCTACGGTTGCGCCTTTAGCGTCAACTGCAGTGACTTTACCGTTGACGATTGCGCCTTTCTTGTTCAGTGCAACCCAGTTGTTGAACGGATCTTCTGCGAGCTGTTTAACGCCCAGAGAGATACGCTCACGCTCTGCGTCAACCTGCAGAACAACCGCTGCGATTTCGTCGCCTTTTTTGTATTCACGTACTGCTTCTTCGCCTGCAACGTTCCAGGAGATGTCAGACAGGTGAACCAGGCCGTCGATGCCGCCGTCCAGGCCGATGAAGATACCGAAGTCAGTGATAGACTTGATTTTACCTTCAACACGGTCGCCCTTGTTGTGGGTTTCCGCAAACTGCTGCCACGGGTTGTTTTTGCACTGCTTCAGACCCAGGGAGATACGACGACGTTCTTCGTCGATATCCAGAACCATAACTTCCACTACGTCGCCAACGTTAACAACTTTGGACGGGTGGATGTTTTTGTTGGTCCAATCCATTTCGGAAACGTGAACCAGGCCTTCAACGCCTTCTTCGATTTCAACGAAGCAGCCGTAGTCGGTCAGGTTGGTCACGCGACCGGTCAGTTTGGTACCTTCCGGATAACGCTTAGCGATAGCTACCCACGGATCTTCGCCCAGCTGTTTCAGGCCCAGAGATACACGAGTACGCTCGCGGTCGAACTTCAGCACTTTAACCGTGATTTCGTCGCCAACATTGACGATTTCGCTCGGGTGCTTAACGCGTTTCCACGCCATGTCGGTGATGTGCAGCAGGCCGTCAACGCCGCCCAGATCAACGAATGCGCCGTAGTCAGTGAGGTTCTTAACGATACCTTTGACTTCCATGCCTTCCTGCAGGTTTTCCAGCAGCTGATCGCGTTCTGCGCTGTTTTCGGATTCGATAACGGCACGACGGGAAACAACAACGTTGTTACGCTTCTGGTCAAGCTTGATGACTTTGAACTCAAGCTCTTTGCCTTCCAGGTGCAGGGTGTCGCGAACCGGACGAACGTCAACCAGGGAACCCGGCAGGAACGCGCGAATACCATTCAGCTCAACAGTGAAGCCACCTTTAACTTTGCCGTTGATAACACCGACTACAGTTTCAGCTTCTTCGTAAGCTTTTTCCAGCGTGATCCAAGCTTCGTGACGTTTAGCTTTTTCACGGGACAGCAGGGTTTCACCGAAGCCGTCTTCTACTGCATCCAGGGCAACGTCAACTTCGTCACCGACCTGGATTTCCAGCTCGCCCTGGGCGTTTTTGAACTGCTCTGCCGGAATGGCAGACTCAGATTTCAGACCGGCGTCAACCAGTACGATATCTTTGTCGATAGCAACAACAACACCACGAACGATGGAACCCGGACGGGTTTCGATTGTTTTTAAGGATTCTTCAAATAGTTGAGCAAAAGATTCAGTCATGTTTAATCTTCAGGTTTCATATTTAACGTCCACCTGGCTCCATGCCGGATGGGGTTGTTTAACATACCCGCTAACACTCCATTGCTGCGGGGGTACTGCTATAATTCGGAGGCCTGGCGCTTCACCGTTTAACGGTCAGGCGACTGCCAATTTTTCGCGCGCATAGTGTAGCGCTTTTTCAATAACTTGCTCAATGTTTAGTTCAGTCGAATCGAGAACTAAAGCATCAGCGGCCGGGACAAGCGGCGCCACGCTGCGATTGCGGTCGCGATCGTCACGCTCTTTTATCTCGGACAAAAGACGTTCAAAGTTAACACTAAAGCCCTTTTCCTGCAACTGCAGCATGCGTCTGTGGGCACGCTCCTGCGCGGATGCATCAAGGAAAATTTTCACCGGCGCATCGGGAAACACCACGGTTCCCATGTCACGTCCATCGGCAATCAGGCCGGGCAATTCACGAAAAGCGCGCTGACGACGGAGTAACGCTTCACGCACGCGCGGAAACGCAGCCACTTTCGAGGCGGTATTCGCCACTTCCTGGGTACGGATTTCAGCGCTGACGTCTTCGCCTTCCAGCACGACCTCCAGATGACCGTCGGTGGAAATAAAACGTACATCCAGATGTGCGGCCAACGGCACCAGCGCCTCTTCCGATTCGACATCAACATGATGATGCAGCGCCGCGAGGGCCAGAACGCGATAGATAGCACCGGAATCCAGCAGATGCCAGCCCAGCGCTTCCGCCATTGCCTTGCACAACGTGCCTTTACCCGCGCCGCCAGGCCCATCAATGGTGATTACCGGAATATTTGCCGTCATCTTTTTCTCCTTCAGCAAGGCGCATAGAATATAAACGCCGCGCATTATACGCATCTATACGCCGGAAAGTGAGCATTGCTTGCAAATTACGGACTACCAGAAATGTAATGCAGAAGAATTGCGCAATTATAGCGGGCCGATGGAACATCAGCCCGGGAGATGACAATGTTTTACTTTTTTGCGTCGGCGAACGTTAAGCCAGCGTACTGATCCGCGCCAGCTGCTCGAAGTAATCCGGGAAGGTTTTCGCCGTGCACTTTGGATCGAGAATGGTCACCGGCGTATCGGACAGCGCCACCAGCGAGAAGCACATCGCCATGCGATGATCGTTATAGGTGCCAATCTCGGCAAACTGCAGTTCGAGCGGCGGCGTGATGCGGATATAATCCTCACCCTCTTCCACTTCGGCGCCCACTTTACGCAGTTCGGTCGCCATCGCAAACAGACGGTCGGTCTCTTTGACGCGCCAGTTATAGATGTTACGTAAGGTGGTGGTCCCCTTCGCAAACAGCGCCGCGGTAGCGATGGTCATCGCCGCATCCGGGATATGGTTCATATCCATATCAATCGCATTCAGCTCACCGCGAGTGCAGGCAATATAGTCTTCACCCCAGGTGACGGTGGCCCCCATATTTTCCAGCACGTCGGCAAAGCGGATATCGCCCTGCACGCTATTGCGACCGATGCCGGTCACTTTTACGGTACCGCCTTTGATCGCCCCGGCGGCGAGGAAATAGGAAGCCGAAGAGGCATCGCCTTCCACCAGATAATCGCCCGGCGACTGGTACTGCTGATTGCCGCTGATGACAAAACGCTGATAAGCCTGGTTCTCGACCTCAACCCCAAAGGTTTTCATCAGATGCAGGGTGATATCAATATACGGTTTGGAAACCAGATCGCCTTTAATGGCGATCGTAGTATCCTGCGGCGCCAGAGGCGCGGCCATCAGCAACGCGGTCAGGAACTGGCTGGAGACGCTGCCGTCCACTTCAACCTGGCCGCCGGCAAAACCACCGCGCAGGCGCAGAGGCGGATAGTTTTCCTGCTCCAGATAATCAATTTGCGCGCCGCCCTGACGTAGAGCATCGACCAGATGACCAATCGGGCGCTCTTTCATCCGCGGCTCGCCGGTCAGCACGATATCGTTGCTTCCCAGGCACAGCGCGGCCGCCAGCGGACGCATCGCGGTCCCGGCGTTACCGAGGAACAGCTCCAGCGCGCTACCGGCCCGCAGCGGACCAGCGTTGCCGGTCACTTCACAGCGGGTACGATCGGCTGACAGGGCATAATGAACTCCCAGGGCGCTCAGGGCATTCAGCATATGGCGTACATCGTCGCTGTCCAGCAGATTGGTCAGCACCGTAGTGCCACGGGCTAATGCCGCCAGCAGCAAAGCGCGGTTAGAGACACTTTTTGACCCAGGCAGGTTCACGGTGCCATCGACTCGCGCAATGGGTTGTAACGTCAGGGATTCCATCAAACTCAACTCTCAAACAAACAGAATAAAAACCCCGCAGGCCAGCTGCGGGGATGAAAAGCAAGACCGTGATTAGCCGTGACGACGTTCAAAGTCCTGCATAAAGTCGGTCAGCGCCTTCACGCCCGCCAGCGGCATCGCGTTATAGATAGAGGCACGCATACCGCCAACCACCCGGTGGCCTTTCAGCGCGTGCAGGCCCGCGGCGAAGGACTCTTCAAAGAACAGTTTATCCAGCGCGCTGTCGGCCAGCTGGAACGGCACGTTCATACGGGAACGGTTGGCCGCCGCCACGTCGTTACGATAGAAGCTGCTGCGATCGATAACGCCATAGAGCAGATCGGCTTTTTGCTGGTTGATCTGGTCCATTGCGGCCACCCCGCCCTGCTCTTTCAGCCATTTGAACACCAGGCCCGCCAGGTACCAGGCAAACGTCGGCGGGGTGTTAAACATCGAGTCGTTGGCATCCAGCACGGTGTAGTCAAGGATTGACGGACAGGCGACGTTGGCTTTACCCAGCAGATCTTCGCGTACGATGACCAGCGTCAGGCCCGCCGGACCAATGTTTTTCTGCGCGCCGGCATAGATAACACCGTAACGGCTGACATCGATCGGCGCAGAAAGAATGGTGGAGGAGAAATCGGCCGCAACAATCACGTCGTCAGCAAAATTCGGCGTTTCATCAATCGCAATACCGTCGATGGTTTCATTCGGGCAATAGTGCAGATACGCCGCGCCAGGGGTCAGCTGCCACTCGCTCATCGGTTTGACCGCCCGCAGGCCATCAACCGTCACTTTGGCGTCGATGGTATTGGGCGAACAGTATTTTTTCGCTTCTTTAACCGCGCTTGCCGCCCAGTAACCCGCATCGACGTAGTCTGCGGTGGTTTTATCACCCAGCAGGTTCAGCGGAACGCCCGCGAACTGACCGCGACCGCCGCCGTGGCAGAATAAAACTTTGTAGTTGGAAGGGATATTGAGCAGATCGCGAAAATCCTGTTCTGCCGCCTCGGCCACCTGGATAAACTCTTTGCCACGGTGACTGATTTCCATGACCGACGTCCCCAGACCATGCCAGTCACACAATTCCTGCTGTGCCAGTTTGAGAACTTCCGCCGGCAGCATTGCCGGGCCCGAACTAAAGTTATAGACCTGAGCCATTTCCCCTCACCACGTTGCTATGTTGTCTGCCCGCGAACCATCGCGAGCATAAGTTATTCCTGTGGCTATCGGTTTTATCATTCAGTGACACACACCGCAACGAGTAAAACTAAGCGGCCACGAAATGCGGCCGCCGTCACACAAAAGAATCTACCAGCTTGACGTCATAAAACCGACATAATTGCTGTCAGGTGACTCTTTTCGCCCGGCTGGCCCGCGACCATTCTGCATTTGCGCAGCGCGGACATAATTGTTTATCCCCGGCGCGTAGCCTAAGAACTGCGCTACAACGTACGCAGGCATATTCATCGTCGCGCGGAATGGTGGCGAAGCTCGCGTTGTGCGGCGGAGGTAAAATGGACAGGCCGGCTTTAACGTCTCGATCAGGATAGTAGTAGAGACTAATTTGTCCGTTCGTTTCCAGAATAGCCAACCTGACCTGACCCAGCTGTTCAACACCGTTGACCCGCAGCTCCATAAAAAACTCGAATTCGGTCATGTTTTCCGCCTGTAATTTTTCCCAGGCCAGTTCACCCTGTTCGATGACCGCGATCGGTTTGCCCTCCAGTAAGTCCTCCAGCTTCTCGCTTTTGCCCATCAGCCACATAATCAGCCGGTAAAGCAGCGCCAGGGTGACAAAGACCACCAGCACCGGCAGCATCGGGACATCATCATAAAAAGCGACATCGCCCGCCGCGGAACCGAGGGTCAGAATAATGAGAACTTCAAACAGCGACATCTGCCGCACACCGCGTCGGCCGGTGATTTTAAGAAAAATAAAGACCAGTACAAAGGTGTACACGCTGCGCAGCGCCACCTCAGCCAAAAAATCCACTGGCACTTTATCCAACGCCATACGATGCCAATCAAATGCCTTCATGGTTAACGCCTGAACAGTTATCGGGTGTCAGTAAGGATAGCCAGACGATGGAGATAGCGCCGGTCATCTAAAAGCCGTATCATTGCGCGCTTTACGTACGATAAAAGTGATCGCCATGACTCAAACGTTTATTCCCGGCAAAGACGCCGCCCTGGAAGACTCCATCGCTCGCTTCCAGCAGAAGTTGCTCGACCTCGGATTTGATATTGAAGAGGCCTCATGGCTGAACCCGGTACCCCACGTGTGGTCAGTACATATCCGCGATAAAGAGTGTTCGCTGTGCTTCACCAACGGTAAAGGCGCGACCAAAAAAGCGGCGCTGGCCTCTGCTCTGGGCGAATACTTCGAACGTCTGTCCACCAACTATTTCTTCGCCGACTTCTGGCTGGGCGAAACGATCGCCAACGGGCCGTTCGTTCACTACCCGAACGAAAAATGGTTCCCGCTGACTGAAAACGACGACGTGCCGGAGGGCCTGCTGGATCCGCGCCTGCGCGCATTCTACGATCCTGACGATCAGCTGACCGCCAGCATGCTGGTAGATCTGCAATCAGGTAACGATGAGCGCGGGGTTTGCGGCCTGCCGTTCACCCGTCAGTCCGATGGCGAAACCGTCTATATTCCGATGAATATCGTCGGCAACCTGTATGTATCTAACGGCATGTCTGCGGGTAATACCCCGAATGAAGCGCGTGTTCAGGGCCTGTCGGAAGTTTTTGAGCGTCACATTAAAAACCGCATTATCGCTGAAAGCATCAGCCTGCCGGAAATCCCGGCTGAGGTGATGGCGCGCTACCCGGGCGTGGTGGAGTCCATCAATAAGCTGGAAGCGGAGGGTTTCCCGATTTTTGCCTACGATGGCTCGCTGGGCGGCAAATACCCGGTGATCTGCGTGGTGCTGTTTAACCCGACGAACGGGACCTGCTTCGCCTCCTTCGGCGCCCACCCGGATTTCGGCGTCGCGCTGGAACGTACCGTCACCGAGCTGCTGCAAGGCCGCAGCCTGAAAGATCTCGATGTCTTCACGCCGCCGACCTTCGATGATGAAGAGGTCGCCGAGCATGCCAACCTTGAAACCCACTTTATTGACTCCAGCGGTTTAATCTCCTGGGATATGTTCAAGCAGGATGCCGACTACCCGTTCGTCGACTGGAACTTCTCCGGTACGACGGAAGAAGAGTTCGCGACCCTGATGGCCATCTTCAAACAAGAAGATAAAGAAGTTTACATCGCTGACTACGAGCACCTGAGCGTCTACGCTTGCCGCATCATCGTTCCGGGGATGTCTGACATTTATCCGGCAGAAGATCTGTGGCTGGCGAATAACAGCATGGGCAGCCATTTGCGCGAAACCCTGCTTTCCCTGCCGGGCAGTGAGTGGGAGAAAGAAGATTATCTCGCGCTGATTGAACAGCTCGACGATGAAGGTAATGACGATTTTACCCGCGTGCGCGAACTGCTGGGTCTGGCGACGGGCAAAGACAACGGCTGGTATACGCTGCGCATTGGTGAGCTGAAGGCGATGCTGGCGCTGGCAGGCGGCGATCTGGAACAGGCGCTGATCTGGACAGAATGGACCATTGAATTCAATGCCTCAATCTTCAGTGCAGAACGCGCGAACTACTACCGCTGCCTGCAGACGCTGTTGTTACTGAGCCAGGAAGAAGAACGCGAACCGTTACAGTACCTGAATGCCTTTGTCCGTATGTACGGTGCCGATGCGGTAGAAGCCGCCAACGCCGCGCTGAGCGGTGAAGCGCCGTTCTACGGTCTGCAGGCGGTCGATAGCGATCTGCACGCTTTCCCGGCTCACCAGTCCTTGCTGAAAGCTTATGAAAAACTGCAGCGTGCAAAAGCCGCATTCTGGGCAAAATAAGACCGCCTTTCGCGGTTGAGCACTCTACCAGCGGGGCCGATTACGGCTCCGTTTTTTTATCCTTACGCACCGCCCCGCCTTATTTGTAGTTGCAAAGTTAATTTCGCGTAAAAAAAATTTACGCAGCACTTTATGGTTGTTAATTTTAATAAAAATACCCCATTTTAATTAACCGTCATTTGCGCGCAGAAATGAAAAAAATCAACATAAGTTGTAAATTTTAAAATTTATTTTCATCATAAAAAACATAAAGTTAACCATGAAAAAAATGAAAACCATACATTGACAGGGCCTATAGTTCCGGTGGGATATGATCTACATCAATTTCCCTTCTATAATGCTTTGTTAGTATCTCACCGCCAACTTATATAAAGAGAGAGTTAGTGTGAAAGCTGACAACCCTTTTGATCTTTTACTCCCTGCTGCCATGGCGAAAGTTGCCGAAGAAGCAGGTATCTATAAAGCGACAAAGCACCCGATGAAGACATTTTATCTGGCGATTACCGCTGGTGTTTTCATTTCCATCGCTTTTGTCTTCTATATCACTGCAACGACCGGTACTGCCGCGATGCCTTTCGGTATTGCCAAGCTGATCGGAGGGATCTGCTTTTCACTCGGCCTGATTCTTTGCGTCATTTGCGGTGCAGACCTGTTTACCTCGACCGTTCTGATCGTCGTGGCGAAAGCCAGCGGGCGAATTACCTGGGGTCAACTGGCGCGAAACTGGCTCAACGTCTATGTTGGTAACCTGATAGGCGCTTTGCTGTTTGTCTTACTGATGTGGTTGTCTGGCGAGTATATGGCCGCCAACGGCGGTTGGGGCCTCAACGTCCTGCAAACCGCTGACCACAAAATGCACCATACTTTTATTGAAGCCGTGTGCCTGGGGATCCTGGCAAACCTGATGGTCTGTCTGGCGGTGTGGATGAGCTACTCCGGCCGCAGCCTGATGGACAAAGCCATGATTATGGTTTTACCCGTGGCCATGTTTGTTGCCAGCGGTTTTGAGCACAGTATCGCTAACATGTTTATGATCCCGATGGGGATCGTAATCCGTGACTTTGCAAGCCCGGAATTCTGGACCGCTATCGGTTCCACTCCGGAAAATTTCTCTCACCTGACCGTTATGAACTTCATCACTGATAACCTGATCCCGGTCACTATCGGGAACATTATCGGCGGTGGTCTGCTGGTTGGGTTGACATACTGGGTCATTTACCTGCGTGGCGACGACCATCACTAAGGGCCGTTTCAGGCAGTAAATAAAAAATCCACTTAAGAAGGTAGGTGTTACATGTCCGAGCTTAATGAAAAGTTAGCCACAGCCTGGGAAGGTTTCGCGAAAGGTGACTGGCAGAACGAAGTCAACGTCCGTGACTTTATCCAGAAAAACTATACCCCGTACGAAGGTGACGAGTCCTTCCTGGCTGGCGCAACTGAGGCGACCACCAAGCTGTGGGACAACGTAATGGAAGGTGTTAAACAGGAAAACCGCACTCACGCGCCTGTTGATTTTGACACTTCCCTTGCCTCCACCATCACTTCTCATGACGCTGGCTACATCGAAAAAGCACTTGAGAAAATCGTGGGTCTGCAGACTGAAGCGCCGCTGAAACGTGCAATCATCCCGTTCGGTGGTATCAAAATGGTTGAAGGTTCCTGCAAAGCGTACGATCGCGAGCTGGACCCGATGCTGAAAAAAATCTTCACTGAATACCGTAAAACGCATAACCAGGGCGTGTTTGATGTTTACACCAAAGACATCCTGAACTGCCGTAAATCAGGCGTACTGACCGGCCTGCCAGATGCTTATGGCCGT
>NZ_JBJDNH010000028.1:0-75451 GCF_044900465.1 Klebsiella sp. NPDC088457
AAGTCCACACCAACGATTGGATCCATCGGTAAAAGATCGCAAGCGATGATGCGGCCGCTGTTTCCGATCTGCGTAACCGCATATTGCGACCAGCCACCGGGTGCAGCGCCGAGGTCAACAATCGTCATCCCCGGTTTAAAAATCTTGTCACTTTGCTGTATTTCATCAAGTTTAAACCAGGCGCGGGAACGTAACCCCTTTTTCTGCGCCTGTTGAACATATTTATCGCTAAAGTGTTCCTGAAGCCAGCGGCTTGAGCTGGCAGAACGCTTTTTACCTGTCATTTAACATTCCCGTTTCGGGTTCATCATACTTTGCGACGTAAAAATCGACACGGTAGTTTGGCGATATATGGGAGATGGCGGTAGAATGAACCGTTTTCAATCCCAACGTAAGCAAAAAAATACGATGAATCTGAGTACTAAACAAAAACAGCACCTGAAAGGTCTGGCACATCCGCTCAAGCCGGTAGTTATGCTTGGCAACAATGGTTTGACCGAAGGGGTACTGGCCGAGATCGAACAAGCGTTAGAGCACCATGAGCTCATCAAGGTGAAAATCGCATCGGAAGACCGCGAAACTAAAACCTTGATCGTGGAAGCTATCGTGCGCGAAACCGGCGCCTGTAACGTACAGGTCATCGGTAAAACGCTGGTCCTGTATCGCCCAACTCAAGAGCGTAAAATCTCGCTGCCACGCTAAGAATATCCTGAATCTCGACACAACTTTGTGTAAAACGAGGGATTTCTACGGGTAGACGAGCAAAATGCCATGCTCCGGACGTTGATAAAAGGCCGCTATGCGGCCTTTTTCCTTTCTTTACAATCCATCAACATGGTAGCGGGAAATACGGATTAAAGGTACTCGACCTTGATAATTTCGTATTCTACTTCGCCGCCTGGCGTGCGGATTGTCACCACGTCATCCTGTTCTTTACCGATCAAACCACGCGCAATGGGTGAGTTCACAGAGATCAGATTCTGCTTAAAATCAGCTTCGTCATCACCCACGATGCGGTAAGTCTGCTCCTCATCGGTATCGAGGTTGAGGACTTTGACCGTCGCCCCAAAAATCACCCGCCCGTTGTTCGGCATTTTGGTGATATCGATAACCTGCGCATTAGACAGTTTGGCTTCAATATCCTTGATACGGCCTTCACAGAAGCCTTGCTGCTCGCGGGCGGCGTGATACTCGGCGTTCTCTTTCAGATCGCCATGTTCGCGCGCATCGGCAATAGCAGCAATGATTTCAGGGCGACGAACGGACTTGAGAAAATCCAGCTCTTCACGCAATTTTTCAGCGCCACGTAAGGTCATCGGAATAGCTTGCATTTGTTATACCTCTTTATCATTCCTTCATGGAACGGACATCTCCGTTCCGCAACCGGCCAGGCCTTAGGCAGGACAGGAGCAAAAAGAAAACCTACCCGGGAAACATTCCCCAGGTCAGCAGCAATTTTCAATTTGATACGTATTTTACCCTGAAGTTCACTATGGGTCATCGTTTACTTTACAGGGTGTTGCACCGTAGTATGACGGCTTGGTTTCAGGTTGTTAGCGCGAGATTATGCGATTTTCCAGATTTATCATCGGATTGACCGCCGGTATAGCGTTTAGCGCTCAGGCGGCGAACATTGACGAGTACATCACCCAGCTTCCTGCGGGTGCTAACCTCGCCTTTATGGCGCAGAAGGTTGGCTCCCCGACGCCGGAGATAGACTTTCACAGTCAGCAGATGGCGCTTCCCGCCAGTACCCAGAAGGTGATCACCGCGCTGGCCGCTCTGCTGCAGCTCGGGCCAAACTTCCGTTTCACCACAACCCTGGAAAGCAAGGGCACGGTTGATGGCGGCGTGTTAAAAGGCGACCTGATTGCGCGCTTTAGCGGCGATCCGACGCTCAAACGCCAGGATATCCGCAATATGGTGGCCACGCTGAAAAAAGCGGGCGTTCAGCGGATCGAAGGCAACGTTCTGATTGATACCTCGGTCTTCGCCAGCCACGACAAAGCGCCCGGCTGGCCGTGGAACGACATGACCCAATGCTTTAGCGCGCCGCCAGCGGCGGCCATCGTCGACCGCAACTGTTTTTCTATCTCGCTATACAGCGCGCAAAAACCGGGCGATCTGGCCTTTATTCGCGTCGCCTCATACTACCCGGTAACCATGTTCAGCCAGGTACGGACGCTGGCACGCGGCTCCGCGGAGGCGCAGTACTGCGAGCTCGACGTGGTGCCAGGCGACCTGAACCGCTATACCTTAACCGGCTGCCTGCCGCAGCGCAGCGAGCCGTTGCCGCTGGCCTTCGCCATTCAGGACGGCGCCAGCTATGCCGGCGTGATTCTGAAGTCCGAACTGACTCAGGCCGGCATTACCTATAGCGGTACGCTGCTGCGCCAGACGCTGGCGAATGATCCCGGTACCGTATTGGCCTCTACCCAATCCGCGCCGCTGCACGATCTCCTGCGAACCATGTTGAAAAAATCCGACAACATGATCGCCGATACCGTTTTCCGCACGATTGGCCATGCGCGCCTTGGCGTTCCGGGAACCTGGCGTGCCGGTTCAGATGCCGTGCGTCAGATCCTGCGTCAGCAGGCCGGCATCGATTTGGGCAACACCCTGATTGCCGATGGTTCCGGCCTGTCGCGGCATAACCTGATTGCCCCTGCGACCATGATGCAGGTGCTGCAATATATCGCCCAGCACGATAATGAACTCAACTTTATTTCCATGCTGCCGCTGGCCGGTCACGACGGTTCGCTACAGTACCGTGCGGGCCTGCATCAGGCCGGGGTGGATGGTAAAGTCTCGGCCAAAACCGGTTCGCTGCAGGGGGTCTATAACCTGGCAGGCTTTATCACGGCCGCCAGCGGGCAGAAAATCGCCTTTGTGCAATATTTGTCAGGGTATGCGGTGCCGCCTGCGGACCAGCGCAACCGGCGCATTCCGCTGGTGCGCTTCGAAAGTCGCTTATATAAGGACCTGTACCAGAACAACTAAAACAAAAGGGCCGCATCGGATGCGGCCCTTTTCGTTGACTCTGGATAGCCCCGGCAAGCTGAGTGCAGCCGGGGTGCCCTCAGCGGATTAACGCTTGTAGATGAACTCAACGCCTTCTTCGTCGTCTTCGTCCCAGTCGTCATCCCAGTCTTCGTCATCTTCGACTTCAACTTCCGCTTCTTCAAGCTGCTGACGATGGTAGTCATCCCACATAAACTCGACTTTTTCCGCCGGCTTCTCTTCCTGGGCGTGCACGATGGGGTTTTCGATGATAAAGGTCATCACGTCCCAGCACAGATCTTTTACCCCCTGCTGGCTTGCTGCGGAGATCAGATAGAACTTATCTTGCCAACCCAGCGCTTCGGCAATGGCTTTCGCCTTCGCTTCTGCTTCCGCTTTATCCATCAGGTCAATCTTGTTGAAGACTAACCAGCGCGGCTTCTCAGCCAGCTTCTCGCTGTATTTCTCCAGCTCACCGATGATAATGCGCGCGTTTTCTACCGGATCGGATCCGTCGATAGGCTCAATATCAATAAGGTGCAGCAGGACGCGGCAGCGCTCGAGGTGCTTCAGGAAGCGGATGCCCAGGCCTGCGCCTTCCGCTGCGCCTTCGATAAGCCCAGGGATGTCGGCGACAACGAAGCTCTTCTCGTTGTCCATACGCACTACGCCGAGGCTTGGCACCAGCGTGGTAAACGGATAATCGGCCACTTTCGGCTTCGCCGCAGAAACGGCGCGGATGAAGGTGGATTTGCCCGCATTCGGCATTCCCAGCATCCCGACGTCTGCCAGCAGCATCAGCTCCAGCTGCAGATCGCGCTTGTCGCCCGGCGTCCCCATCGTTTTCTGACGCGGAGTGCGGTTAACGGACGATTTAAAACGGGTATTGCCCAGACCGTGCCAGCCGCCTTTAGCGACCATCAGACGCTGACCATGTTTGGTCATGTCACCCATGACCTCGCCGGTCCCCTGATCGATAACACGGGTCCCTACAGGCACTTTTACCGAAACGTCTTTACCACGTTTACCGGTACAGTCGCGGCTCTGGCCATTCTGTCCGCGCTCGGCGCGGAAGGATTTTTCAAAGCGGTAGTCGATCAGGGTGTTCAGGTTCTCGTCCGCTTCCAGCCAGACATCACCGCCATCACCACCGTCACCGCCGTCCGGGCCGCCTCTCGGGATATATTTTTCACGGCGGAAGCTAACGCAACCATTGCCGCCATCACCTGCTACGACCAGGATCGTTGCTTCATCAACAAACTTCATTTTACTCTCCGAAAATCATTCGCCTGAGCGGGGCAGCGGCACAACCGCGTCACGCTTACGTAAGCGGCCCCAAAGACGGTGGCCTATGGCGGAATACATCGCGCCCGCAACCACGACAAACGCACCGAGATAACCTAACAGGTTCAACATCGGTCTGGCGAAAACATCGGGCCAGGCCAGTGATAACAAATCTGAAAAAAGCAGCGTAAACAACGGCGTTAAGGTAATCAACGCGCTCACCTGCGCTGCCTGCCAGCGCGCCATGGCTTCCGCCAGCGCACCGTAGCCTACCAGGGTATTTAACCCGCAGAAAATCAGGCACGCGAGCTGCCAGTCGCTTAACGCCAGCGCCTGCGAAGGCGTTGCCAGCGGCAATAACGCTATCGTACATAAAGTGTACAGCAAAAAAAGGATCTGCTGTGACGCCAGACGGCGTAATAACACCTTTTGCGCGACGCCATAGCTAACCCAAACTGTGGCCGCCCCGACGCCAAAAATTACCCCCCACGTGTAATCCGTGAGACGGGTAAAAATTTCAATCAGGCTGGTGTTAAAGAACATCACCAGTCCGCTAATCAGCATCAATGCTCCCACGACCTGGGTACCGCGCATTCTCTCTTTGAGGATAAATACGCTGGCCACCATCATACCGACCGGAGACAGCTGGCCGATCACCTGAGACGCCGTGGGGCTAAGATATTGCAAGGAAGAGCTGAACAGAATGAAGTTACCGAACAGGCCACCTGTCGCAATGGCCAACAGCACCAGCCAGCGCGGTTTGCGAAACAGGCGCAGCGGCGGTAGTTTTCCTTTGATAGCCAGGATTGTGCCAAGGCCAATACTTGCCATCAAAAAGCGATAAAAGACCACCGTCGGCGGTTCCATCACTTCAAGGACCTGCTTCATGGCAATGGGCAATGCCCCCCAGCACATCGCGGTGGTGAGCGCCAATACAATGCCAATGCCGGCCTGCTGCTTCATACCCGTTTTCCCTGCAGAAAAATATCCGGGATTCTAATGTAAAAAGCCCCGCAACAGGTTGCGGGGCTTTAATCCGTTACCGGACCACGAAAAACTTACTCAGCAACGATGCTGATGTATTTACGGTTGTTCGGGCCTTTAACTTCAAATTTCACTTTACCGTCTGCTTTAGCAAACAGAGTGTGGTCACGACCGCAACCTACGTTAGTGCCGGCGTGGAATTTGGTGCCACGCTGACGAACGATGATGCTACCCGCCAGAACGGTTTCGCCACCGAAACGCTTAACGCCAAGGCGTTTAGCTTCTGAATCGCGACCGTTACGAGTTGAGCCGCCAGCCTTTTTATGTGCCATTTAAATCTCTCCTCAGGTCTTAGGCGCTGATGCCAGTAATTTTCACATCAGTGAACCACTGACGATGGCCCTGCTGCTTACGGTAGTGTTTACGACGACGAAACTTAACAATTTTAACTTTCTCGCCACGACCGTGAGCAACAACTTCAGCTTTGATCACGCCGCCCTCAACAAAAGGAACGCCGATCTTGATTTCTTCACCGTTTGCGATCATCAGCACTTCAGCGAACTCAACAGCTTCGCCAGTTGCGATGTCCAGCTTTTCCAGGCGAATGGTCTGACCTTCGCTTACTCGGTGTTGTTTACCACCACTTTGGAAAACCGCGTACATATAAAACTCCGCTTCCGCGCACCTCTTAGTGTGATTCAGAGTGCGCTATAAATATTCACAATAGGGCGCGAATATTACGCAAAACGCGAGCCTTTGACAAGAGCGATCCGCGATCAACGCAGAAAAAAAACACAACTTTCACGCCAACGTTTATCTATGGCAATTTTTCAGTACAATCATAGCTTCTTTTAATTCTATCTTAATCCTTCTGTGAACCCACCTGGATTCGCGGTAACAGGACATGTGGCCCGGCTTTTGCGATGAATTTAGAAAAAATCAATGAGTTAACCGCGCAAGATATGGCGGGTGTCAATGCGACAATCCTTGAGCAACTTGACTCAGATGTTCAGCTTATCAATCAGTTAGGCTATTACATCGTTAGCGGAGGCGGGAAACGTATTCGTCCGATGATTGCGGTCCTTTCCGCCCGGGCTGTCGGTTATCAGGGCGACGCGCACATCACCATCGCTGCGCTGATCGAATTTATCCATACCGCCACCCTGCTGCATGATGATGTCGTTGATGAGTCGGATATGCGTCGTGGTAAAGCCACGGCAAACGCCGCTTTTGGCAACGCCGCCAGCGTACTGGTGGGGGATTTTATCTATACCCGCTCTTTCCAGATGATGACCAGCCTCGGCTCGCTGAAAGTGCTGGAAGTGATGTCGAAAGCCGTCAACGTCATTGCTGAAGGCGAAGTGCTGCAGCTGATGAACGTAAATGACCCGGACATCACTGAAGAAAACTACATGCGGGTGATTTACAGCAAAACCGCCCGTCTGTTTGAAGCCGCTGCGCAATGTTCCGGCATCCTGGCGGGCTGTACCCCGGAGCAGGAACAGGCGCTGCAGGACTACGGTCGCTACCTGGGTACCGCTTTCCAGCTGATCGACGATCTGCTGGACTATAGCTCCGACGGCGAGCGCCTCGGTAAGAACGTCGGTGATGACCTGAACGAAGGGAAACCGACGCTGCCGTTACTGCACGCCATGCGTCACGGTACGCCTGAGCAGTCCGCCATGATTCGCGGAGCGATTGAACAAGGTAACGGGCGCCATCTGCTGGAGGCAGTTCTGGAAACGATGGCAACCTGCGGTTCGCTGGAATGGACACGCCAGCGCGCGGAAGAAGAAGCGGATAAGGCGATTGCCGTCCTTCAGGTGTTACCGGATTCTCCATGGCGCGAAGCGCTTATCGGTCTTGCTCATATTGCGGTACAACGCGACCACTGATTTCCCCCTCCCCTGTTCCCGCGCACCGCGCGGGAAAGCTCCATAAAATTCCAGTAATTGTTAAAAATTGCCCGATATCTTGATATATTCTGAATATTCAATCAACTTACCAGAACTTGTTAGAACCATACTGAATCAAGGGGTATAGTCATTCCGTCGTCCGCTTGGGGCGAACTGGATCCTTATCACCAGGAGAAGTTATGGATAAGTTCATCGACTGGCATCCGGCGGATATTATTGCCGGATTGCGCAAAAAAGGAACATCGCTGGCCGCGGAATCACGGCGTAACGGCTTAAGTTCTTCAACGCTGGCGAATGCCCTGACCCGGCCGTGGCCAAAAGGCGAGCTGATTATTGCTAATGCGCTGGATACCACGCCATGGCTCATCTGGCCGTCGCGCTATCACGACCCGGTAACCCATCAATTTATCGACAGAACGCAGAAGATACGCCCAAAGAAAAACCAGAAATGCAGAGAGTGAAGTGAGGAAGTGTAGATAACAGCCCCCGGACTGACGTCAGAGGGCTGCCGCTACGACAGGTTTACTCGCCTTTTACGCGTTCGATATTCGCGCCCAGCGCCTGCAGTTTATCTTCGATACGCTCATACCCACGGTCGATGTGGTAAATACGATCGACAATCGTCGTGCCTTCTGCGATACAGCCCGCCAGCACCAGGCTTGCGGATGCGCGCAGGTCGGTCGCCATCACCTGCGCACCGGAAAGCTGCGCCACGCCGTGGCAGATCGCCGTATTGCTTTCGATCTCCGCGTGCGCCCCCATACGGATCAGCTCCGGAATGTGCATAAAGCGGTTTTCGAAGATGGTCTCGGTAATGACGCCAGTCCCTTCTGCGACAAGGTTCAGCAGCGTGAACTGGGCCTGCATGTCCGTCGGGAAGCCCGGGTGCGGCGCGGTACGCACGTTGACGGCCTTCGGACGGTTGCCGTGCATATCGAGGCTAATCCAGTCTTCACCGGTTTCGATATCGGCACCCGCATCGCGCAGCTTGGCCAGCACGGCATCCAGAGTATCAGGCTGGGCATTACGGCACAGAATTTTACCGCCGGAGATCGCCGCCGCCACCAGGAAAGTACCGGTTTCGATACGGTCCGGCAGAACGCGATAGACGCCGCCGCCCAGACGTTCCACGCCTTCAATAGTAATGCGGTCGGTGCCCTGACCTTTAATTTTCGCGCCCAGCGTGTTGAGGAAGTTCGCCGTATCGACGATTTCCGGCTCGCGGGCGGCGTTTTCGATAACGGTGGTCCCTTCCGCCAGCGTCGCTGCGCTCATAATGGTCACGGTCGCGCCCACGCTGACCTTGTCCATCACGATATGCGCGCCTTTGAGACGCCCGTTAACCGACGCCTTCACATAGCCCTCTTCCAGCTTAATCTCTGCGCCCAGCTGCTCGAGGCCGATAATATGCAGATCGACCGGGCGCGCGCCGATAGCGCAGCCGCCCGGCAGTGAAACCTGACCCTGACCAAAACGGGCCACCAGCGGCCCCAGCGCCCAGATAGAAGCACGCATGGTTTTGACCAGATCGTACGGAGCACAGAAGACGTCAACCGGGCCAGCATCGATCCACACCGAACCGTTGCGCTCAACTTTGGCGCCCAGCTGGCTCAGCAGTTTCATCGTGGTGTCGATGTCTTTCAGTTTTGGTACATTCTGGATCTCAATCGGCTCATCTGCCAGCAGTGCAGCAAAGAGGATCGGCAGGGCGGCGTTTTTGGCACCGGAGATGGTGACCTCGCCCTGGAGGCGAGTCGGCCCCTGAACACGGAATTTATCCATTGATTCTGTTCTCTGTTAAGAATTCACCTACGCTGCGGGGAACATCCCGGCAGCTTAAAAGCCATTTAGCTTACGATCTCGCGCCCATTCCTGCGGGGTAAAGGCTTTGATCGACAGCGCATGAATGCGGTTGTCAGCAATATATTCCATCAGCGGGGCATAGATAGACTGCTGTTTCTTGACCCGGCTCATGCCATCGAACATCTCACCCACAGCAATAACCTGAAAGTGACTGCCATCGCCAGAGACGTGGACTTCCTGAAGGGAGAGTGCGTTCATTAGCACGGTCTGAATTTCATGATTTTCCATGGGTTCAATTTTTATCTGGTAGTGAAAATAGCCCAACATCTTAGAGGAAAGTGGCGCGGTCTTAAACAAGCAAAAAGCCCCATCGAACATATTGATGGGGCTTTCAGGATAACCTCAGCAGTAACGCACTGAAAAATTATGGGATCATATCGGCAGGAAGATTGTAGAGACCCGCCAAGGTCCGCACATTTTCGCTCTTGCCGATCAGTTTCGCCTCCCGGCCCTGGTGGCGAATTAAGGCGACAAAATGCATCAGTAGCGCCAGCCCGGCGGTATCTACCCGGGTGAGCTCGCTCAGGTCGATGGTCGACACGCCGTCCGTCGCTTGCCCACGGGCGTCCCACAGCGGGACCAGCAGATCCTGGTCCAGTTCCCCCTGCAGCGCCAGGCGCTCGCCGTCGCGAGTCCAGCTCAGCTGCCCGGTCATTATTTTTTCTGCTCCAGGGTGATCGGCTGCGCAGAGATCGATTTCAGCTGCGCGGTCAGTCCATCAACGCCTTTGCTCCGCAGCAGGTCGCTCCACTCGTTCTGCTTGGTGGT
Organism: Klebsiella sp. NPDC088457; assembly: GCF_044900465.1. Lineage (NCBI taxonomy): Bacteria > Pseudomonadati > Pseudomonadota > Gammaproteobacteria > Enterobacterales > Enterobacteriaceae > Klebsiella > Klebsiella sp. NPDC088457. The sequence continues at coordinate 9,816 of NZ_JBJDNH010000028.1, forward strand.
GATCATGCTCACCCCTTCAGCAATCATATCGTAAGCCTGCCAGTTACCGGTTTGGGTATTTTTACGCCACTGGAAGTCGAGGCGTACCGGCGGGCGACCGTTCGGATCGATAATGGTCACGCGGATAGGGACAATCGTCGCGTCGCCGAGCGGTTGTTCCGGCGCAATCTGATAAGTCTGCCCGTGGTACATCGCCAGCGCCTGGCCGTAGGCCTGTTTCAGATACTCGCGGAAGGCGGTAAAGTACGCTTCACGCTGGGCCGGAGTCGCCTCTTTGTAATAGCGGCCCAGCACCAGGGCACCGGCATATTTCACCTGTACATACGGCATCAGTTCCTGATCGACGATGTCACGCAGATAGTTCGGGTTAGCATGAATCTTCGGCTGTTCGTTTTTCAGGCGATCGAAGGTTTTCTGCGCCGCTTCATTCATCAGCTTATACGGATTGGATTGATCTGCTGCGCTGGCAGCAGTCAATGGAGCAATCACCAGCATGGCGATCATCAGTAAGCGTTTAAACATTTCGTGTTTCTCCTGAAATTAATGCGTCGTGGCGGCCGGCGGCGTCGCGTCAGTATGACTCTCTCCCGCCGCCGAATCATCGCCAGAATTCTTATTGTCGCCGCCTTTACTGTTGTAAAGGAACTGACCAATCAGATCTTCCAGAACCATAGCAGACTTGGTGTCCTGAATGGTTCCACCATCTTTAAGGATAGACGTCCCCAGTTCCGGATCTTCGAAACCAATATTCAGCGCCAGGTACTGTTCCCCCAGCAGGCCTGAGGTGCGGATAGCCAACGAACTGGAGTCCGGAATATGGTTGTAGCTCTCATCAATATCGAGCGCCACGCGCGGCAGGTAGGTTTTCGGGTCGAGGGTGATGTCCGCCACCCGGCCCACTACCACGCCGCCAATGCGCACCGGAGAACGTGCCTTCAGCCCGCCGATATTGTCAAAGGTGGCATAGAGACGATACGTCGGCTCGGTATGCAGAGAAGTCACGTTCGCGGCTTTCAGACAGATAAACAGCGCCGCCAGCAACGCAACCAGTAAGAACACACCTACCCAGATTTCACTTTTTTTCGTTTGCATGAACTCAATTCCCAAACATCAGCGCAGTCAGCACAAAATCCAGCCCCAGAACCGCCAGCGACGAATGCACCACGGTACGCGTCGTTGCCCGGCTAATCCCGGCGGAAGTGGGGATAGCGTCATAACCGTTAAATAACGCAACCCATGTCACCGTAATGGCGAACACCAGACTCTTAATCAGACAGTTAACCAGATCCATGCGCCAGTCGACGGCGTTTTGCATCGCGGTCCAGAAGAAGCCGCTGTCGATACCTTTCCAGTTAACGCCTACCAGCGAACCGCCCCAGACCCCCACGGCGACAAAAATAATCGTCAACAGCGGGAGCGAGATCACCCCGGCCCAGAAGCGAGGTGAAATCACGCGACGCAGCGGATCGACCGCCATCATCTCCATACTGGAGAGCTGTTCGGTCGCGCGCATCAGGCCAATTTCCGCGGTTAACGCCGAACCGGCGCGCCCGGCAAACAGCAGCGCGGCGACCACCGGTCCCAGTTCGCGCAGCAGCGACAGCGCCACCAGCATCCCTAAGCTGGTTTCGGCGCTATAGGTGGTTAACACCAGGTAGCCCTGCAGCCCCAGCACCATGCCGATAAACAGCCCCGACACGATAATAATCAGCATAGATAGCACGCCGACATTATAGAGCTGGCGGATCAGCAGCGGCGCATGTTTGCGAAATTCCGGCTTGCCGACTACCGCGTTGAAAAGCATTAATCCGGCACGCCCAAACGCCGCGGTAGTTTTAATACCCCGATGTCCGAGCGCGGCCAGCGCATTTAGCAGCATCAGTCGCTCACTCCCTTGCCTAATAAATCATGGCGATAGTCGCCTGCCGGATAGCGGAACGGCACCGGGCCGTCGGCGATACCATCAATAAACTGGCGGACCCGGGGGTCGCCGTTTTCGCGCAGCGACTGCGCGCTGCCGTGCGCCACGATTTTTCTGTCCGCCACGATATACGCGTAGTCGGCAATGCTGAGCACCTCCGGCACATCGTGCGACACCACGATACAGGTCACGCCCAGAGTGCTGTTGAGTTCTGAAATCAGCTTGACCAGCACGCCCATGGTGATGGGGTCCTGTCCGACAAAGGGTTCGTCGAACATGATAAGATCAGGCTCCAGAGCAATCGCCCTCGCCAAAGCGGCGCGGCGCGCCATCCCGCCGGATAGCTCGGAAGGCATTAACTGCGCCGCCCCGCGCAGGCCGACGGCTTCAAGCTTCATCATCACGGTCGTATGCAGCAGCGCGTCAGGCAGACGCGTATGCTCGCGCAGCGGATACGCAACGTTATTGAACACGTCCATATCGGTAAACAGCGCGCCGGACTGGAACAGCATGCTCATCCGCTTGCGCACGGTATACAGGCGCGAGCGCGACATCTGCGGCACGTTTTCACCATCGAACAGGATCTCACCTTTGTCCGGCGCGATCTGTCCACCGATCAGGCGCAGCAGCGTCGTTTTACCGATCCCCGATGGCCCCATGATCGCCGTGATCTTACCGCGCGGCACTGACAGCGAGATATCGTCGAATATCACCCGATCGCCGCGAGAGAAGCGGATACCGCGTACTTCGACCAAATTCGCCTGAGTTTGGCTCATAAAATCATCCTTCCTCAACATCCCTCGGGCTAAGCATGGCGCGTACTTTCACCATAAACCCAACATTTTTACAGAATCTTACCTGCCCGGGTTAGCGAAAGCTGGCATTTGTTTTACTTTTGACAAACATAAAGTCAAAATTAAGAATTCGTTACGCTGCAGACGGATCGGTACAGCGAAGCGACGATTATACCTGAAGAAAGGACTTTAGATGCTCTTAGCGACGGCTCTGTTAATAATTGGTTTATTGCTGGTAGTGTACAGCGCCGATCGTCTGGTCTACGCCGCTTCAATCCTGTGCCGCATGATAGGGATCCCGCCGCTGATTATCGGGATGACGGTGGTGAGTATCGGCACCAGCCTGCCTGAGATCATCGTCTCTGCGGCCGCTTCCCTGCATGGGCAGACCGATCTGGCGATCGGTACGGCGATCGGCTCGAATATCACCAATATTTTATTAATCCTCGGCCTCGCCGCCTTACTTCATCCATTTACCGTGCATTCTGATATCCTGCGCCGCGAGTTACCGCTAATGTTGCTGGTCAGTTTGCTGGCAAGCTTTGTGCTGTACGATGGGCAACTGTCGCGTATGGATGGCTTTTTTTTACTCGCGCTCGCCATACTGTGGCTGTTGTTTACCATTAAGATCGCGCGTCTCGCGGAGCGCCAGGGCAGCGATAGCCTGACCCGGGAACAGATGGCGGAGCTTCCCCGGGAAGGTTCGCTTCCCGTCGCCCTGCTCTGGCTGGGGGTGGCAATGATCGTGATGCCCATGGCGACCCGTATGGTCGTCGATAACGCGACGGTGCTGGCAAACTATTTCGCCATCAGCGAACTGACCGTCGGTTTGACGGTGGTGGCGATCGGCACCAGCCTGCCGGAACTGGCGACGGCGATTGCAGGAGCGCGAAAAGGGGAAGACGATATCGCCATCGGCAATATTATCGGCGCCAATATCCTCAATATCGCCCTGGTCCTCGGGTTACCAGCCCTGATTGCCCCGGGGGCTTTCGCTCCTGAGGCATTTACGCGTGACTATGCCGTGATGCTGTTCGTCAGCGCGATCTTCGCCCTGCTGTGCTGGCGGCGCAAACGGCAACCCGGCCACCTTGCCGGCGCGCTGCTGGTCGGCGGTTTTGTGGTTTGGTTGGCGATGCTGTACTGGGCAGCACCGCTGTTCGTTGAATGAATCGGGATAACATTATGTCGCAAACAGATTTGCCAACGGATTTTGACTTTCAACGGGCAGGACGCGAGGTTCTGGAAATTGAACGTGAAGGTCTGGCTCAACTCGATCGGTACATTAATGACGATTTCACGCATGCCTGCGAGAAGATTTTCCGCTGCAGCGGCAAAGTCGTGGTGATGGGGATGGGCAAGTCCGGTCATATCGGGCGTAAAATGGCCGCCACCTTCGCCAGCACCGGCACGCCGTCGTTCTTCGTCCATCCCGGCGAAGCGGCCCACGGCGACTTAGGCATGGTCACGCCGCAGGATGTGATTATCGCCCTCTCTAACTCCGGCGAGTCGAACGAAATCCTGGCGCTGATTCCGGTGCTCAAACGCCAGCAGGTCCCCCTAATCTGCATCACCAGCCGCCCGGAAAGCAGTATGGCGCGCGCGGCCGATATTCATCTGTGCGTGAAGGTGCAGAAGGAAGCCTGCCCGTTAGGCCTGGCGCCAACCTCCAGCACCACCGCCGCGCTGGTGATGGGCGATGCTCTGGCGGTGGCGCTGCTGGAAGCCCGTGGTTTTACCGCCGAAGATTTCGCGCTGTCGCATCCCGGTGGCGCACTGGGCCGTAAGCTGTTGCTGCGGGTCAATGATATTATGCATACCGGTGATGAAATCCCGCACGTCAATGAGCAAGCCACTTTGCGCGACGCGCTGCTGGAAATCACGCGGAAAAATTTAGGCATGACGGCGGTTTGCGATGATGACATGAACATCATCGGCATCTTCACCGACGGCGACCTGCGTCGGGTGTTCGATACCGGCGTCGATATGCGTAACGCGCGTATCGCCGACGTGATGACGCCGGGCGGCATTCGCATCCGTCCCGGTATACTGGCGGTCGATGCGCTGAATCTGATGCAATCCCGCCATATCACCTGTGTGTTAGTTGCCGATGGCGACCATCTGTTGGGTGTGGTACATATGCACGATCTCCTGCGCGCGGGCGTAGTGTAAGTAAGGATAAAATAATGAATAATGCTGATGCCCTGCTGGCGACCTGCTACGGGCCGGTCAGTCCTGAGTTTATCGATCGGGCGGCGAAGATCCGTTTATTGATCCTCGACGTTGACGGCGTGCTGTCCGACGGTCTTATCTACATGGGCAACCACGGCGAAGAGCTGAAGGCGTTCAACGTCCGTGACGGCTATGGGATCCGTTGCGCGCTGACTTCAGGTATTGAAGTGGCGATTATTACCGGGCGAAAAGCTAAACTGGTAGAAGATCGCTGTCAGACGCTGGGCATTACGCACCTGTACCAGGGGCAGTCCGATAAGCTGCTGGCATTTCATGAGTTATTAAGCAAACTGGCGGTTGCTGCGGACGAAGTCGCCTACGTTGGCGACGACCTGATCGACTGGCCGGTGATGGCGGAAGTCGGTTTAAGCGTGGCGGTGGCGGATGCACACCCTCTGCTGCTGCCGCGGGCGGATTACGTCACCCGTATTAACGGCGGACGCGGAGCGGTACGTGAAGTCTGCGATTTGTTACTATTGGCGCAGGGCAAGCTGGATGAGGCCAAAGGGCAATCAATATGAGTAAAACCAGACGTTGGGTTATCATTTTACTGTCGCTGGTCGCGCTGATCCTGATCGGCCTTAACCTGGCGGGTACCGACGATACCGCCCAGCCGGAGGTCAATCCTGATGACCCGACCTATACCAGTGAACATACCGATACCGTCGTATACAGTCCGGAAGGGGCGCTTAACTATCGCTTAATCGCGGAGCACGTGGAGTATTTTTCCGCCCAGGAGCTGTCGTGGTTTACCAAGCCGGTGATGACCACCTTTGATACCAATAAGGTACCAACCTGGTCTGTCAAAGCGGATAAAGCGAAGCTGACCAAAGACCGCATGCTGTATCTTTACGGGCACGTTGAAGTCAATGCGCTGACCGCAGACTCTCAACTGCAGAAAATTACGACGGATAACGCCCAGATAAACCTGGTGACGCAAGACGTTACCTCCGATGACATGGTGACGTTGTACGGGACAACATTTAATTCCAGCGGCCTGAAAATGCGCGGAAACCTACGCAGCAAAACTGCCGAGCTGATTGAAAAGGTTAGAACCTCTTATGAAATTCAGAACAAACAAACTCAGCCTTAAGATTGCGCTCGCCAGCGCTTTACTGGCCGCCAGCCTGCCGGCGCTGGCAAAAACCGGCGACACCGATCAGCCGATTCATATCGAATCCGATCAGCAGTCGCTGGATATGCAGGGTAATGTTGTCACCTTTACCGGTAATGTCGTCGTCACCCAGGGGACTATCAAAATCAACGCCGATAAGGTGGTGGTGACCCGTCCGGGCGGTGAAAGAGGCAAAGAAGTGATCGACGGTTACGGCAACCCGGCCACCTTCTACCAGATGCAGGACAACGGTAAACCGGTGAAAGGCCGGGCGTCAAAGATGCACTATGAATTGCAGAACGATTTTGTGGTGCTGACCGGCAACGCACACCTGGATCAGCTCGACAGCAATATCCAGGGCGACAAGATCACCTATCTGGTGAAAGAGCAGAAAATGCAGGCGTTCAGCAATAAAGGCGGACGCGTGACGACGGTTCTGGTTCCTTCGCAGCTGCAAGACAAAAGCACCAACCAGCAAAAGAAGGGTAACTAATTCGTTATGGCAACATTAACCGCAAAGAATCTCGCCAAAGCGTACAAAGGCCGCCGCGTGGTGGAAGATGTCAGTCTGACCGTGAATTCCGGCGAGATTGTCGGTCTGCTCGGCCCCAACGGCGCCGGTAAAACCACGACCTTCTACATGGTGGTCGGCATTGTGCCGCGCGACGCCGGCAATATTATCATCGACGATGAAGATATCAGCCTGCTGCCGCTGCACGCGCGCGCGCGCCGGGGCATCGGCTATCTGCCGCAGGAAGCCTCCATTTTCCGTCGTCTGAGCGTTTACGATAACCTGATGGCGGTGTTGCAGATTCGGGACGACCTCAGCAGCGAACAGCGTGAAGACCGCGCGAAAGAACTGATGGAAGAGTTTCACATTGAGCATCTGCGCGACAGCCTCGGTCAGGCGCTGTCCGGCGGTGAACGCCGCCGCGTCGAAATTGCCCGTGCGCTGGCCGCCAACCCGAAATTTATCCTGCTGGATGAACCCTTTGCCGGCGTTGACCCCATTTCCGTTATCGATATCAAACGCATCATCGAACACCTGCGCGACAGCGGTCTTGGGGTGCTGATCACCGACCATAACGTCAGGGAAACGCTGGCCGTCTGCGAACGCGCGTATATCGTCAGCCAGGGCCACCTGATCGCCCATGGCACGCCGCAGCAAATCCTTGAAGACGAGCAGGTTAAGCGCGTGTATCTTGGGGAAGACTTCAGACTCTGATAGGGTAGAGGTTACAGACGTTTTAGCCGGAGATATTAGCCCTGAATATGAAGCAAGGTTTGCAATTAAGGCTAAGCCAACAGCTTGCCATGACGCCACAACTGCAACAGGCCATACGTTTGTTGCAGCTGTCCACGTTAGAACTCCAGCAGGAACTCCAGCAGGCGCTGGAGAGTAATCCATTGCTTGAGCAAACCGATCTTCACGATGAGGTAGATACCAAAGAGGTCGAGGACCGCGAATCGCTGGATACCGTCGACGCTCTTGAACAAAAAGATATGCCGGAAGAGCTGCCGCTCGACGCTAGCTGGGATGAAATCTACACCGCCGGCACGCCGTCGGGAAACGGCGTCGATTATCAGGACGACGAGCTGCCTATCTATCAAGGCGAAACGACCCAAAGTCTGCAGGATTACCTGATGTGGCAGGTGGAGCTGACGCCGTTCACCGATACCGATCGCGCGATCGCCACCTCTATCGTCGATGCCGTCGATGACACCGGCTACCTCACAATTCGGGTGGAGGATATTGTCGAGAGCATCGACGATGACGAAATCGGTCTGGAAGAGGTGGAAGCGGTGCTGAAGCGCATCCAGCGTTTCGACCCCGTCGGCGTAGCGGCCAAAGATCTGCGCGACTGTCTGCTGGTACAACTTTCACAATACGCCAAAGAGACGCCGTGGCTGGAAGAAGCCCGGCTTATCATCAGCGAGCATCTCGATCTGCTCGCTAACCATGACTTCCGCTCCCTGATGCGCGTCACGCGACTCAAAGAAGAGGTGCTGAAAGAAGCGGTTAACCTGATCCAGTCTCTCGACCCGCGTCCCGGTCAGTCGATCCAGACCAGCGAGCCGGAATACGTCATTCCCGACGTTCTGGTGCGAAAGGTTAGCGATCGCTGGGTGGTCGAGCTTAATTCCGATAGCATCCCGCGCCTGAAAATCAACCAGCAGTACGCGGCGATGGGTAACAGCGCGCGCAACGACGCGGACAGCCAGTTTATCCGCAGCAACCTGCAGGAGGCCCGCTGGCTTATCAAGAGCCTGGAAAGCCGCAATGATACGCTGCTGCGCGTCAGCCGCTGCATCGTCGAGCAACAGCAGGCCTTCTTCGATCAGGGCGAAGAGTTTATGAAACCGATGGTTCTGGCGGATATCGCCCAGGCCGTCGAAATGCATGAATCCACGATTTCACGCGTGACCACCCAAAAATATCTACACAGTCCACGCGGTATTTTTGAGCTCAAGTATTTCTTCTCCAGCCATGTGAACACCGAAGGCGGCGGCGAGGCATCGTCGACGGCTATTCGTGCGCTGGTGAAGAAGTTAATCGCCGCGGAGAACCCCGCGAAGCCGTTGAGTGACAGTAAGCTCACCACCATCCTGTCCGAACAGGGTATCATGGTGGCACGCCGTACCGTCGCTAAGTACCGAGAGTCTTTATCCATTCCGCCGTCTAACCAGCGTAAACAACTGGTCTGACCCAACCGATAAGGAAGACACTATGCAGCTCAACATTACAGGACACAACGTCGAAATCACCCCCGCGCTGCGCGACTTCGTCACTGCGAAGTTCAGCAAACTGGAGCAGTTTTTCGACAGGATCAATCAGGTCTATATTGTGTTAAAAGTAGAGAAGGTGACGCAAATTGCGGATGCCAATCTGCATGTCAACGGTGGCGAAATCCATGCCAGTGCGGAAGGGCAGGATATGTATGCCGCTATCGATGGTCTTATCGATAAGCTGGCACGACAGTTAACAAAACATAAAGATAAACTAAAACAACACTAATTGTCCGGGCGTCGCCCTGGCCGGCTGCCAGCTCTCATCGGCGGCCGGCAAGGGGCGCGCTCAGGTGAAATTATGATGAACAACGATTCGGCTCTACAACTGAGCAATGTCCTGAACCAGGAATGTACCCGTAGCCAGGTTCACTGCCAGAGTAAAAAGCGCGCGCTGGAGATTATCAGTGAGCTGGCAGCTAAACAGTTAGGCCTGCCGCCGCAGCTGGTATTTGAAGCGATCCTCACCCGTGAGAAAATGGGCAGTACCGGGATTGGCAATGGCATTGCGATTCCCCACGGTAAGCTCGAAGAGGACACGCTGCGCGCCGTCGGCGTATTTGTCCAGCTGGAAACGCCGATCGCCTTTGATGCGATCGACAACCAGCCTGTCGATCTGCTGTTTGCGCTTCTGGTGCCGGCCGATCAGACCAAAACCCATCTGCATACGCTCTCGTTGGTGGCCAAACGACTGGCGGATAAAACCATTTGTCGTCGCCTGCGCGCTGCACAAAGCGATGAAGAGCTGTATGAAATCATCACCGAAGCAGGAAGCCGCGATGACGCATAACGGGAGTCGCACCCTACCCTTTATCGTACTGAGGAGAAACGGTACATGGTACTGATGATCGTCAGCGGCCGCTCCGGATCGGGGAAATCCGTCGCCCTGCGGGCGCTGGAAGATATGGGCTTCTATTGCGTAGATAACCTGCCGGTAGTGCTGTTGCCCGATCTGGCGCGCTCGCTGGCCGACAGAAACATTTCTGCCGCCGTCAGCATTGACGTGCGTAACATGCCGGAATCGCCGGAGATCTTTGAACAGGCGATGAAAAACCTGCCTGAGTCATTTTCTCCGCAGCTGCTGTTCCTCGACGCCGACCGCAATACGCTGATCCGCCGCTACAGCGACACCCGCCGTCTGCACCCGCTGTCGAGCAAAAACCTGTCGCTGGAGAGCGCCATCGACGAAGAGAGCGACCTGCTGGAGCCGCTGCGCTCACGGGCCGATCTGATCGTCGATACCTCTGAGATGTCGGTGCATGAGCTGGCAGAAATGCTGCGTACGCGTCTGCTTGGCAAGCGCGAACGCGAGCTGACCATGGTCTTTGAATCCTTCGGCTTTAAGCATGGTATCCCGATCGATGCCGATTACGTCTTCGACGTTCGCTTCCTGCCGAACCCACACTGGGATCCGAAGCTGCGCCCGATGACCGGACTGGATAAGCCCGTTGCCGCCTTCCTTGATCGGCACACCGAAGTTCACAACTTTATTTACCAGACCCGCAGTTATCTTGAGCTATGGTTACCGATGCTGGAAACCAATAACCGCAGCTACCTGACGGTGGCCATTGGTTGTACCGGCGGTAAACACCGTTCGGTCTACATCGCCGAACAACTGGCCGATTACTTCCGCTCGCGCGGTAAGAACGTGCAGTCTCGCCATCGGACGCTGGAAAAACGCAAATCATGACCGTAAAGCAGATCGTTGAAATCACCAATAAGCTGGGGATGCATGCCCGCCCGGCGATGAAGCTGTTTGAGCTGATGCAGAATTATGATGCGGAAGTCCTGCTGCGCAACGACGAGGGGACAGAAGCGGAAGCCAATAGCGTGATTGCTCTGCTGATGCTCGATTCCGCCAAGGGTCGGCAAATTGAGATTGAGGCCAACGGTCCGCAGGAAGTCGAGGCGCTGGCAGCGGTTATCGCGCTGTTCAATGCCGGTTTTGACGAAGACTAGTTTTCCCGGTCACGCGACGCTGACCGGGACGACCTCCCTCCGGCTTCGCCTTAATCCAGCCTATGCGCTCGCATAAACCCTTCCCCGCCTAACTGACGCATCTGCCGCAGGATCCATGCCTGTCGGCTGCGAATATAGCCGGACGGCGCATCGGCGCGAAAACGAATCGGATTGGGTAAGACCGCCGCCAGGAGCGCGGCTTCAGACGCGGTTAACTTGCTCGCAGGCTTATGAAAATAGCGCTGTGACGCGGCTTCAACGCCAAAAATTCCTTCGCCGAACTCGGCAATATTCAGATAGACGCAGAGAATGCGTTTTTTACTCCACACCGTCTCAATGCCTACCGTTAACCCGGCTTCCAGCCCTTTGCGCAGCCAGCTGCGGCCATCCCATAGAAACAGGTTTTTCGCCGTCTGCTGTGAGAGCGTGGATGCCCCACGCACCCGGCTTTCGTGCCGTTCGTTGTGCGCCAGCGCTTTTTCTATCGCCGGAAGGTCAAAGCCCCAGTGTTCAGGGAATTTTTGATCCTCAGCGGCAATCGCCGCCAGCCCCATCCACGGCGATATCTCATCCATCCCGACCCAGTCGGAATGGGCGATGTAATGAAAATCCCCGCCCAGCCACGCGCCTAGCTGCCGCTCCAGCATCACCGCCGAATAAGGGACCGGCAGCACGCTGAACAACGCAATACCGCCGCCGCAAAAGACCGCGCCGATCAGCAGTACGCGCAGCAGCAGGCGCTTGATCATCCGCCACGGCGACAGACGAACGCTCATTCAGCCAGAACCAGCACGCGGGCCACCAGCTTCTCAATCCCGGTCGCCGCTTCCGCGATGTTCTGCGCCAGCATATAGGCCGGCGTCGTCACCACTTTGTTCTCTTCATCCACCACGATGTCATCGACCGGGCAGGGCACATGTTCCACGCCCATCTCCTCCATGACGTCCGCAGTGTCGATATCGGTACCAATGGTTACCCGCAGCGGGATCGGCAAAATTTTTGGCAGCAGCGCCGGGGCGATACACATAAAGCCCAACGGTTTACCCGCCTGATGCATCGCCAGAGTCAGCGCTTGCAGGTCGCTGTCGACGGCGCATTCGGCCCCCTGCGCGGCAAAACTGCTAAGATTTTTCGCCGCGCCAAACCCACCGGGGACAATCAGCGCATCGAGATCGTCAGCCCGGGCGCGAGCCAGAGGCTGGATATCGCCGCGGGCAATACGCGCCGCTTCAATCAACACGTTGCGGCTTTCAGCCAGCGGCTCACCGGTCAGATGGTTGATGACATCCGTTTGGCTTTTATCAGGGGCGAAACAGACCGCCTGCGCGCCGCTACGGGCTATCGCCAACAGGGTAATGACCGCTTCATGGATCTCCGTTCCGTCATAGACGCCACAACCGCTCAGTACCACACCTATCTTTTTCATACTGCCAGCTCCTTAGTGCAACTTGCTGAAACCAGTCAAAAATTTTGATTTACCCGCATTGCTTCACATATTTTACTGATTCACGTAACAAATTATTTAAGGTTTGCTATCTTAATGAGCGAGCAAACCCAATCCTAGGTTGCGCTACGTAAAAAATACCTCTCATTATTCTGGCGCAACGACCCGTTCCCTGGTGTTGGCGCAGTATTCGCGCACCCCGGTTTATCCGGGGTCATTTTTTATCTGCCGCCGCCACCCACGCTTTCAGCACCGCCACATCGTTCTGCCACTCTGATTTCATCTCTTCGACCCATTCACCAACGTTATCTGACCACGCCGGCAGGTCCGGAGTCTGAATCTGCTGCCCCAGCTGCTGGATATGGCGCAGGCCGATAGAACCCGCCGCCCCCTTAATCTTATGCCCTTCATCGACGATCCCTTTCTGGTCACGAGCAGTGAGGTTAGATTCCAGCACCGCCAGATAGCCCGGCATCATCTTCTCAAAAACCGCCAGGCCATCGTTGATAAGCTGCGGCCCCACCAGCTCGATGTACTGCTCCAGCATCGGAACATCCAGTACGGCAGACGATTTGCTGACATCAACGCCTGGCATTTCACTGACCTCTTCTTCCGGCGCATCCCAGAATTTTTTAATGATGGCGGTTAACGCCGGTACCGATAGCGGTTTGCTCAGAACATCGTCCATCCCGGCATCGAGATACTCTTTTTTGTTCTTCAGGACGTTGGCGGTGAGCGCGACCAGAGGCGGCAGCTCGTCGGCAGCATATTGCTGCTTGAGTTGACGAGAAATGTCGAGACCGGTCATGTCCGGTAGCTGAATATCCAGCAGCACCAGGTCGTATTCGCCCGGCTCAAACATCTCCAGCGCCGCCTTACCGGTCATCGCAACATCAACGCTGTTACCCAGCTTCTCCAGCACCGAACGCGCGACAATCACATTGAGCTCGATATCCTCAACCAGCAGCACATTCAGCGCCGGCAGCGGCATTTCATCTTCCGTCAGCGTATCTTCCACCTCTTCCGCCACCGCGGGCGCATGCACCGTCAGGGTAAACGTCGCGCCCTGGCCCGGCTGGCTGGAGACATTAATATCCCCGCCCATATTACGCGCCAGACGACGCGATACGGCAAGGCCAATTCCGGTCCCGGTCGCCGGTTTACCGCCGTGGCTGTCTTTCACCTGATAATACATGGCGAAGATCTTATCCTGCTCCGCCTGCGGAATACCAATGCCGGAGTCTTCTACTTCAAAATGCAGGATGTCGCCTTCATCATAGCGAACGCGAACGGTGACGTTTCCGCCCTGTGGGGTGAATTTCACGGCGTTGCTGATGAGGTTCCACAGGATCTGCCGCAGCCGCGTTCCGTCGGTCACCACCTGATGCGGCAGGGGTAACGTCGGATCCATCACGAAACGCAGCCCTTTCTGCTGCGCCTGCAGGCCGGAGAGATTCTCCAGATCGGCCAGGAAGCTGGTAAAGTCGACCTGCTGGTTATCCAGCTGGACTTTTCGCCGCTCCATCTTATCCATATCAATAATATCGTTGAAAATATTACCCAAAGTCACCGCCGAAACATGGATCGTTTTCAGGTATTTTTCCTGCTCGCCGGTCAGCTCGGTATCCAGCAGAATGCGGCTCAGCCCCACGATGCCGTTCAGCGGCGTACGCAGCTCATGGCTGATGGTCGAGATAAATGTCGTCTTGTCGCGGCTGGCGCGTTCCAGCGCATCCTGATAGCGCTTCCGTTCGGTAATGTCGCGCCCAAAGCCCATCAGGCCGCGGCGCTTACCGACGCGGTCATAGTAAGGGACCTTGCGGATTTCAAAGCAGGCTTTGCGCCCGTCCGGATAATCCAACCACTGCTCGTAGGTCAGCGACACGTTATGCCGGAAGACCTTTTCGTCGGTCTCCAGCACTTTCTCCGCCGCTTCTTCGTTATAGACATCCTGCGGCTTGAGGTGGATAAGCTGTTTCTCGCTTTTACCCGTCAGCAGTTCCATCGCCCGGTTACAGCCGGAAAACTCTTTGTCTTCATTGCGATAGAAAACCAGATCCGGCGAGGCATCGAGGAAAGAACGGAGGAAGGAGGATTGTTGTTCCAGCTGAATTTGCGTCTCTTCACGCTCTTTCATCTCAATCTTCAGCTGTTCCAGGGTCGTCTCGCGCTCGGCTTCCGCTTTCTCACGTTCGCCAATCTCCTGATTGAGCTGCGCGATATTGTCTTTAAGCTGCACGTTAAGCTTGAGGTCGCGCTCGCGCATCTCCTCGAGTTTGTCGACCAGTCGCGAGAGGCGCTGTCGCGACTCTTCCAGCTGCTCCACCACCACCGATAAAAAGTAGACCGCCCACGGGGTGATCAGCAGGCCAAAGAAGATAGAGCGGATGACATCGATGCTCTCGACCTGGCCATGCAGGACCATCGTAACGGCCATCTGTACGACGATCGCCAGCACCACCAGAGCCAGGGCCAACAGCATGGAAAAACGCACCAGACCCAGTTTCATCATCAGGTCGACATAGTACTGCGCCAGCATACGGATTTGCTTCATAAGGGATTCCTTCGCGACAACTCCGCACAATAATACCCAATTCTGAGCAATACGCTGTAAGTTGTGCAAAAAATGCGTATCCCCTTACGCTCCTGAGGCTGGCGGGATCCAGCCACGCCCCAGCGCCGAGCCCTGGACGCCGTATTGATTAAGATAGCGGTCAAGTTCAACCATCCCGGTCCAGCGGTTCTCGCACCACTGCGGGGCCAGCAGCGTCGGGCGACGGGCGCTGGCCGAAATGCGGTGATAAATCACCTCCGGCGGAGTATGACGAATCATCTCTCCGGCGGTGGCGGTATAGTCATCCAGCGCGATCGCCTGTAAACGCCCGGCCTGCCAGGCTTTCGCCATAATGCTCCCGGTCACGATATGCAGCGGATGCAGCTTGATACCATCGACGCCGGTTTCCACGACCCGCGCCAACGTTTGCAGGCAATGGCTCTGCTCTTCGCCCGGCAACCCGACGATTAAATGCGCGCATACGTTAAGGCCGCGCTCGCGCGCCAGACGAGTGGTGCGCTGGTAGCAGGCGAAATCATGACCGCGGTTAATACGCCGCAGCGTTTTGTCGTGCGCCGTTTGTAACCCCAGCTCCAGCCACACTTCGTAGCCCTGTTCCCGGTAGCCGCTGAGCAGATCGAACACCGCCTCCGGGACGCAGTCCGGGCGGGTGCCTACGCACAGCCCGACGATGCTGGCCTGGCTCACCGCCTGCTGATACATCTCGCGTAAGAGTTCGACTTCGGCAAAGGTGCTGGTATAGGCCTGAAAGTAGGCCAGATAGCGTTGCGCCCGGTTGACCCGCTGCGCCTGATACGCCAGCTGTTCAGCAATCGAGTGTTGCCGCTGCGCCTCATCGGCAAATGAGGCCACGTTGCAGAACGTGCAGCCCCCGCGGCCAATCGTGCCATCGCGATTCGGGCAGCTAAACCCGCCGTGCAGCGTCAATTTATGCACTTTTTCGCCATAGCGCCGCGAAAGATCCCCACCAAACATATTGACTAATTTCTGTAACTGCATAATCTGATAGACCGGCCTGAATAAAGGGGCCAAGCCTGCCATTTTTAGTCACCTACGGCGATGACCTGGATCAATCGTCAGAGTGGCCGCTCACCTCATTGCATAACCACTCAAGATAACTGCAATTTCATTCACCCGTGCTATGATGAGTTTTGCTTATACTTAACCCCTGGTTTGCCATTATCTTCATCAGGGTAAAAAACAGTGTTATTTCTCGCCTCCGAGATAATAAGCAGATAAATACTCTGCTATAAATAGCCAGTTCAGCACAGAACGATAATGTTACGCTATCGATATAGTGAGACAGATCACACTAGATTAGGCTTTCCGCTACGTTTCATTGCCGCTTAAAACACGACTATCATCTTAACTATCATATAGTTAAACTCTGTATAGCACATTTTTGTATAAATAAGATTGCCATTTGACGTAAGTGCGGATTCCCGATAAGTTGGGAATCCGCTGGAAGCTTTCTGGATGAGTGCTCTGCTCATCATATTTATGCAGTAATTGAGATTCCCTCTTACAGCAAGTCCTCAAACTTGCGTACCGATGCGAAAAGGATTTAAAGAGGGCGAATGCGAGGTGCAAACCCCGTCGCCATGCTCTTTCTGTGCCCGTGCGCAATCGGTATCGGAGGGTGTTACGTAGAGCCTGGGGAGGTTCACTGATATGTTGTACGATAAATCCCTTGAGAGGGATAACTGTGGTTTCGGCCTGATCGCCCACATAGAAGGCGAACCTAGCCACAAGGTAGTGCGTACCGCTATACACGCACTGGCCCGAATGCAGCACCGCGGCGCGATCCTTGCCGATGGTAAAACCGGCGACGGTTGTGGCTTGCTGCTGCAAAAACCCGATCGTTTCTTCCGTATCGTTGCGGAAGAGCGCGGCTGGCGTTTAGCCAAAAATTACGCCGTCGGGATGTTGTTCCTGAATAAAGATCCTGAGCTGGCGGCGACCGCACGCCGCATCGTCGAAGAAGAATTACAACGTGAAACCCTGTCGATCGTCGGCTGGCGCGAAGTGCCGACCAACGAAGGGGTTCTCGGTGAAATCGCCCTCTCCTCGCTGCCCCGTATTGAACAAATTTTTGTTAACGCCCCGGCTGGCTGGCGCCCACGCGATATGGAACGTCGTTTGTTCATCGCTCGCCGCCGCATTGAAAAGCGTCTGCAGGAAGATAAAGATTTCTACGTTTGCAGCCTGTCGAACCTGGTGAACATTTATAAAGGTCTGTGTATGCCGGCGGATTTGCCGCGCTTCTACCTGGACCTCGCGGACCTGCGTCTGGAGTCGGCAATCTGCCTGTTCCACCAGCGCTTCTCCACCAATACCGTGCCGCGCTGGCCGCTGGCCCAACCGTTCCGCTATCTGGCGCATAACGGCGAAATCAACACCATTACCGGCAACCGCCAGTGGGCGCGCGCGCGTACCTATAAGTTCCAGACGCCGTTAATCCCGGATCTGCACGATGCGGCACCGTTCGTTAACGAAACCGGCTCCGACTCCAGCTCCATGGATAACATGCTCGAGCTGCTGCTGGCCGGCGGTATGGATATTGTACGTGCGATGCGTCTGCTCGTTCCGCCAGCCTGGCAGAACAACCCAGATATGGATCCGGAGCTGCGCGCGTTCTTTGACTTTAACTCCATGCACATGGAGCCGTGGGATGGTCCGGCGGGCATCGTGATGTCCGACGGCCGCTACGCGGCCTGTAACCTCGACCGTAACGGTCTGCGCCCGGCGCGCTACGTCATCACCAAAGACAAGCTGATCACCTGCGCTTCCGAAGTCGGGATCTGGGACTATCAGCCTGACGAAGTGGTCGAAAAAGGCCGCGTTGGCCCAGGCGAGCTGATGGTGATCGACACCCGCGGCGGCCGCATTCTGCACTCTGCGGAAACCGACGACGATCTGAAAAGCCGCCACCCTTATAAAGAGTGGATGGAGAAAAACGTCCGTCGCCTGGTGCCGTTCGAAGATCTGCCTGACGAAGATGTCGGCAGCCGTCAGCTGGATGATGACACCCTCGCCAGCTACCAGAAACAGTTTAACTACAGCGCTGAAGAGCTGGACTCCGTGCTGCGCGTTCTGGGCGAAAATGGCCAGGAAGCCGTCGGCTCGATGGGCGATGACACCCCGTTTGCGGTGCTCTCCAGCCAGCCGCGCGTCATCTATGATTACTTCCGCCAGCAGTTCGCGCAGGTTACCAACCCGCCGATCGACCCGCTGCGTGAAGCGCACGTGATGTCGCTGGCCACCAGCATCGGCCGTGAAATGAACGTCTTCTGCGAAGCGGAAGGCCAGGCGCACCGCCTGAGCTTCAAATCGCCGATCCTGCTGTACTCTGATTTCAAACAGCTCACCACGATGAAAGAGGAACACTATCGCGCCGATACGCTGGATATCACCTTTAACGCCACGGAAACCTCGCTGGCCGAAACGGTGAAAGCGCTGTGCGATAAAGCAGAACAGATGGTGCGTAACGGTACCGTCCTGCTGGTGCTCTCCGACCGTAATATCGCCAAAGACCGCCTGCCGGTTCCGGCACCGATGGCGGTGGGCGCCATCCAGACTCGCCTGGTCGATAAGAGCCTGCGCTGCGACGCCAACATCATTGTTGAAACCGCCAGCGCCCGCGACCCGCACCACTTCGCAGTACTGCTGGGCTTCGGCGCAACGGCTATCTATCCATACCTGGCCTATGAAACGCTGGCGAAACTGGTCGATAGCAGAGCCATTGAGAAAGATTACCGTACGGTGATGCTGAACTACCGTAACGGCATCAACAAAGGCCTGTACAAGATCATGTCCAAAATGGGCATTTCGACCATCGCCTCCTACCGCTGTTCGAAGCTGTTCGAAGCCGTCGGTCTGCATCGCGAAGTGTCCGATCTGTGCTTCCTCGGCGTTGTCAGCCGTATCGGCGGCGCGGGCTTCGATGACTTCCAGCAGGATTTGCTGAATCTGTCCAAACGCGCATGGCTGGCACGTAAACCGCTGGATCAGGGCGGCCTGCTGAAATACGTGCACGGTGGCGAATATCACGCCTACAACCCGGACGTCGTCCGCACCCTGCAACAAGCCGTACAAAGCGGTGAATACCAGGATTATCAGCAGTATGCGAAGCTGGTGAATGAACGTCCGGCCGCAACGTTGCGCGACCTGCTGGCGCTGAATCCAGGCGATGACGCCATCAGCATCGACCATGTTGAATCGGCCAAAGAGCTGTTCAAACGCTTTGATACCGCCGCCATGTCTATCGGCGCGTTGAGCCCGGAAGCGCATGAGTCGCTGGCGGAAGCCATGAACAGCATCGGCGGTTTCTCTAACTCCGGCGAAGGCGGTGAAGACCCTGCGCGCTACGGCACCAACAAAGTGTCGCGGATTAAGCAGGTCGCTTCCGGTCGCTTCGGCGTCACCCCGGCTTACCTGGTGAACGCCGATGTTATCCAGATCAAAGTCGCGCAGGGCGCGAAGCCGGGCGAAGGCGGGCAGCTGCCAGGGGATAAAGTCACCCCGTATATTGCCAAACTGCGCTACTCGGTTCCCGGCGTTACCCTGATTTCACCGCCGCCGCACCACGATATTTACTCTATCGAGGATCTGGCGCAGCTAATTTTTGACCTCAAACAGGTTAACCCGAAAGCGATGATTTCCGTGAAGCTGGTTTCTGAACCGGGCGTCGGCACCATCGCTACCGGCGTGGCCAAAGCCTATGCCGACCTCATCACCATCGCCGGTTATGACGGCGGCACCGGCGCCAGCCCGCTTTCCTCAGTGAAATATGCGGGATGTCCGTGGGAACTGGGCCTTGTTGAAACCCAGCAGGCGCTGGTGGCCAACGGCCTGCGTCACAAGATTCGTCTGCAGGTGGACGGCGGGCTGAAAACCGGCCTCGACATCATCAAAGCGGCGATCCTCGGCGCGGAAAGCTTCGGTTTCGGTACCGGCCCGATGGTTGCGCTCGGCTGTAAATATCTGCGCATTTGCCACCTGAACAACTGCGCAACCGGCGTAGCAACCCAGGATGACAAACTGCGTAAGAACCACTATCACGGCCTGCCGTTCAAAGTAACTAACTACTTTGAATTCATCGCCCGCGAAACCCGCGAGCTGATGGCTGAGCTCGGCGTGAAGCGTCTGGTAGACCTGATTGGCCGCACCGACCTGCTGAAAGTGCTGGATGGCTATACCGCGAAGCAGCAGAAGCTGGATCTGAGCAAACTGCTGGAAACCGCCGAGCCACACCCGGGTAAAGCGCTGTACTGCACCGAAAGCAACCCGCCGTTTGATAACGGCGTGCTGAACGCGCAGCTGCTGCAGCAGGCAAAACCGTTCGTTGACGGCAAGCAGAGCAAAACCTTCTGGTTTGATATCCGTAACACCGATCGCTCGGTTGGCGCATCCCTGTCCGGCTATATCGCCCAGACCCACGGCGATCAGGGACTGGCAGCAGACCCGATTACCGCGCACTTCAGCGGTACCGCGGGCCAAAGCTTCGGCGTGTGGAACGCCGGTGGCGTGGAGCTGCATCTGACCGGCGATGCCAACGACTACGTCGGCAAAGGGATGGCGGGTGGTCTGCTTGCGATCCGTCCTCCGGTTGGCTCCGCCTTCCGTAGCCATGAGGCAAGCATCATCGGCAACACCTGCCTGTATGGCGCGACCGGTGGTCGTCTGTACGCGGCAGGCCGCGCAGGCGAACGTTTTGCAGTGCGTAACTCCGGCGCCATCACCGTGGTAGAAGGCATCGGCGATAACGGTTGTGAATACATGACCGGCGGCATCGTCTGCGTGCTGGGTAAAACCGGCGTCAACTTCGGCGCAGGGATGACCGGCGGCTTTGCTTACGTACTGGATGAAGATGGCGACTTCCGTAAACGTGTGAACCCGGAACTGGTGGAAGTGCTGGACGTCGACGCGCTCGCGATCCATGAAGAGCACCTGCGTGGTCTGATTACCGAACACGTGCAGCTGACCGGTTCGTCACGCGGTGAAGAGATCCTGGCTAACTGGCCGGCCTTCGCAGCGAAATTCGCGCTGGTTAAACCAAAGTCCAGCGATGTTAAAGCACTGTTGGGTCACCGTAGTCGTAGCGCAGCAGAGCTGCGTGTGCAGGCGCAGTAAGGAATTCAGATGAGCCAGAACGTATACCAGTTTATCGACTTACAGCGCGTTGATCCGCCAAAGAAACCGCTGAAGATCCGTAAAATTGAATTTGTAGAAATTTACGAGCCGTTTTCAGAAGGCCAGGCCAAAGCCCAGGCAGACCGCTGCCTGTCCTGCGGCAACCCGTACTGCGAATGGAAATGTCCGGTCCACAACTACATTCCTAACTGGCTGAAGCTGGCCAATGAAGGGCGTATTTTTGAAGCGGCAGAACTGTCGCATCAGACCAACACGCTGCCGGAAGTCTGCGGGCGCGTCTGCCCGCAGGACCGCCTGTGTGAAGGTTCCTGTACGCTGAACGATGAGTTCGGCGCGGTGACTATCGGCAACATCGAGCGTTATATCAATGATAAAGCGTTCGAAATGGGCTGGCGTCCCGATCTCTCCGGCGTCAAGCAGACCGGTAAAACGGTCGCTATCGTCGGGGCAGGTCCGGCAGGGCTGGCCTGTGCCGACGTGCTGACCCGTAACGGCGTCAAAGCCGTGGTATTTGACCGCCATCCGGAAATCGGCGGCCTGCTGACCTTCGGTATTCCGGCGTTTAAGCTGGAAAAAGAGGTGATGACCCGCCGCCGGGAAATTTTCACCGGCATGGGGATTGAGTTTAAACTCAATATCGAAGTGGGCCGTGACGTTCAGCTTGACGATCTGCTGAAAGATTACGACGCCGTCTTCCTCGGCGTGGGGACCTATCAGTCCATGCGCGGCGGGCTGGAAAACGAAGATGCGAACGGTGTCTTTGACGCCCTGCCGTTCCTGATCGCCAATACCAAGCAGACCATGGGCTTTGGCGAAACGGCGCACGAACCGTACGTCAATATGGAAGGTAAACGCGTGGTGGTTCTCGGCGGTGGCGACACCGCGATGGACTGCGTACGTACCTCCATACGTCAGGGGGCGACTCACGTTATCTGTGCCTACCGTCGTGACGAAGAAAACATGCCGGGCTCTAAACGCGAAGTGAAAAACGCGCGTGAAGAGGGCGTCGAATTCCAGTTCAACGTTCAGCCTCTGGGTGTGGAAGTGAATGCCAACGGTAAAGTGTGCGGCGTGAAAATGGCGCGTACTGAGATGGGTCAGCCGGATGCGAAGGGCCGCCGTCGTGCGGAGATCGTCGCCGGTTCCGAGCACGTGGTTCCGGCCGATGCGGTGGTGATGGCGTTTGGTTTCCGCCCGCACAGCATGGAGTGGCTGGCGAAGCACGACGTTGAGCTGGATTCCCAGGGCCGTATTATCGCGCCGGAAGGCAATGAGAATGCGTTCCAGACCAGCAACCCGAAAATCTTCGCCGGCGGCGATATCGTGCGCGGTTCCGATCTGGTGGTCACGGCGATTGCCGAAGGTCGTAAAGCGGCTGACGGGATCCTGAACTACCTGGAAGTGTAATCCATCAGCCCGGATGAACCTTTCATCCGGGCTTAATCCGCGACAAAGCCCGATGGTGAAAAGCCAGCGGGCTTTTTTATTCTCTAAGCAGTCCGGCGCGAACCTTGATGACCACCTTTTTCACATCGCTGGAGGCCGTGACCCGACAGCCGGGCTTATGCGGCTCGCCGGGCATGAAGACCGCAAACATCTCAGGCTGCAGCGTCAGCACCTGTTCTCCGGCAATGCGGTTGCACAGCTGATAGTCCTCTGCAGGATGCGGCTCCTCGCACTCGCGCGCCGACCCCATCAGACCATAAAAAATGCGCTCCTCGCCCGCCAGCAGGATCTGGATGTCGATATACTGGGTATGCAGCTCCGCTTTCTTCTCCTCAGACGCTCCGGTAGTGAACTGCATCACATTCATCAACACATTGTCGCCCTGCAGCTCATAGCTCCCTGGCGCCTTATTGTACAGGTCGTGAGCCTGGGCCAGGGCGATAGCCCGCCCCAGCGCTCCCGGCAGCCCGGCCGCCAAAGGCTGCTGTAAATTGCCCACAATCATCTGTTTTCTCCCCGTCCCCATAATGCAGCCCCTAGCAGACCCGCATCATGCCGATAGTAAGCTTCTCGCAGCGGAACATGATAGACCGCGGGTTCCTGTAACAGATACTTCTCAACCAGCGACAGATAGCCGCTGGCCAGACCGATACTGCCGCCCACCACCACGCACTGGCAGTCGGTGACGGCTTTCAGATCGGCAATCAGCCGCGCCAGCGTTTGCGCCGATCGCTGGATCAGGGAGCGCGCCTGCTGATGGCCCTCGCCGGCAAGAGCAAAAATAGCTTTCGCATCCAGGCCGCTGAGCTCCCCTACGGCCGCCGCCGCGATGCCGCGCCCGGAAGCGATAGCCTCGACGCAGCCTTTCCGCCCGCAGCCGCAGACTGGCCCATGGGGATCCGCCAGCGTGTGGCCGCAGTGCCCTGCCAGACCACCGCTGCCGGTTTGCAGTCTGCCATGGCTGACGATACCGCCCCCGACGCCCGTCGAGACGGTCAGAAACAGCATCTCACCCACCTTCTCCGCTAATGCATGATATTCCGCCCACGCCGCGGCCTGAGCATCATTGAGGGCAATACCGGGCAACGCCGTGAGGTCGGATAAACACGCCTGCAGGGGAAAATGCGCCAGTCCTCCCAGATTCGCTGGATTGATGGCGGTCAGAATGCCGTCCTGAATAATGCCGGTGGAAGCAATGGCGAAACGCTCCGCGCGCGCCGCCAGTGGCGCCACAAGTTCGCCTAATGCCGCGGCTAACGCCGCCGGCGTCTGGCAGGCGGGGGTAGCCATTTCACGTCGCGCAGCAATCGCCAGTTCGCGGTCTATCAGCGCGGCGGCAAGCTTGGTGCCGCCAATATCAATCGCCAAAGTGGTCATGACGCCGCCTTTTTCAGCGCCGTGTTGTACCACCCGCAAATATGTTCCAGACGCGTAATCGCAGATCCCACGGTGACCGCCCATGCGCCATGCCGCATGGCCTCAGCCGCCTGAGCCGGCGTGTTGTAGCGCCCTTCGGCAATCACCCGACAGCCCGCCTCGTGTAGCGCCTGGACCAGCGCGAGATCGGGCTCATCCGGCGTGTACGGCGTAGTATAGCCCGACAGGGTGGTGCCGATAATCTCCGCTCCCAGCCGCTGACACCGTCGCCCATCATCAACCGACGAGCAGTCGGTCATCGCCAGCTTCTGCTGCTGATGAATTCTCGCCAGCAGCGCCTCTATCGCCACCGGACGCAGGCGATCGGTGCCATCGATGGCGATAATATCGGCCCCCGCCTGCGCCAGCGCATCCACATCCTCCAGAAATGGCGTAATGCGTACCGGTGAATCGTCAAGGTCGCGCTTCAGAATGCCGATAATCGGTACCGTCACCGCCGCGCGGGTGGCACGCAGATTCTCCACCCCTTCAATACGCAACGCCACCGCCCCGGCCTGTTCGGCCGCCAGCGCCATCGCCGCGACGATGGCCGGCGTATCCAGCGGGCTGCCGGGAACCGGCTGACAGGAGACAATTAACCCGCCGTTGGCGCGGATGCGGCTATCCAGTTGTTCAAGCAAAGACATAATAACTCCCTGAGTACGCTTAATGCCCGGCCTGGGGGCCGGGCACAGATTACCTGGTTTTCATTAATTCACTTTTAGCGGCGCCGAACGGCACTGCGCCGCTCAGCGGTTTGCCATCAATCGCATCATGGGTACGCACGGCTTCCGGGCGGATCCAGCGTTGCACGCGCGAGGGCATATCCAGACCAATAAGCAGGATCACCACAAAGGTCAGGCCGAACGAGAGCGATCCCAGCGTGGTGCCGAGATCCATACGTTGCGCAATCAGCGCGCCGAGGACCGGCGCAATCGCGCCACCCAGCGCCCCCACGTTATAGGTAAAGCCCAGGCCAGCCGCCCGTTGATCGGTATCG
The DNA here is from genome assembly GCF_044900465.1 of Klebsiella sp. NPDC088457. Classification (NCBI taxonomy): domain Bacteria; kingdom Pseudomonadati; phylum Pseudomonadota; class Gammaproteobacteria; order Enterobacterales; family Enterobacteriaceae; genus Klebsiella; species Klebsiella sp. NPDC088457. The sequence continues at coordinate 34,657 of NZ_JBJDNH010000028.1, forward strand.
AAGTAGCCGCCGATCAGTTTGGGTAAGATCCCGGAGATCCCCTGCCCAAGCATCTGCTGGAAAAACAGTAGCAGGCCCAGAACCCATACGTTTGCGCCGCCGATAGCAAAAACGGGAATAATCAGCAGCTGGGAAGCCAGCAGACTGCAAACGTAAGCTTTTCGCGTCCCCAGCCAGTCGCCGAGAAAGCCGCCGACGCAGCAGCCTACAGCCGCGCCAAAACCGCTAAAGAACAGAACGTTCGCCACGGTCGTATGATCGTAGGCCAGCTCCGTTTTGAGATAAGTCGGTAATAACGCCTGAATAGGCCATGAATAGAGGAAGGCAAACAGGACGACCACCATCAGCGTCACACCCGTTGGCCAGCGTTTACCGCTGCTTTGCACCATAAAGCTGATAAAAATCGTCGCGCAGAGCAGCCCCAGCGCGACGACGATGCCGGCATTGTTGAGCTCACCGGCGAAGCAGAACCACAGCGCCGTCGCCGCCACAGCGGTCAGGAATATATTGAGTACCCGGTATTTTCCGCGGTACAGGATATCCACCATCGTCCGGACCGGCGTTTTGCCTTCATGCTTCTCTTTCCAGTCCTCTGCTTCGGGAATATTCTTTCGCAGCCACAGCGCAAAGACGATCGGCACGATGCCAATGAAAAACAGCGCGCGCCACCCCCACACCGGCACCACCAAGCTGTAGATCTGTGCCGCAATAACCGCTCCGACGGAAAAACCGGAGATCAAAAAACCGCTGGCTTTATTTCTCAGCTGTTTTGGCCAGCTTTCAATAACATAGGTTGCACTTGAACCGTATTCGCCGGCCATCCCCATTCCAATCACCAGACGGGCGATAAACAGGGTGGTATAGCCCGGCGCGAAGCCGCATGCCAGCGTGCCCACTGAAAAAAGGACAATGCTGGTGACCATGGCCAACCGCCGTCCATAGCGATCGCCCATGGCGCCCAGCATCAGCCCGCCGAACCAGCGTGAAATAAAGGCGGCAGAGATCAGACTTGCCGCTTCAACGGTTGTCAGGCCAAAGTCCCCCTGAATTTCCGTTAACACCAGAGCGATTAATACAAAATCAAAACCATCAAGCAAATAACCCAACCAGGCGGCGGAGAAAGCCCGCCATTGCGCCCGGTTGAGATGGCGATACCACGGGATGTTCTGGGTCGTTGTGCTCATTTTGCTCTCCCGCGATGGGTCAGACCCACGCTTGGTTTTTCATACCGGATGTCGCTATCGCCACACCAGGTATAGACAATGTTGTCGCCCGAACACGGCGCCCGGTGGCGCAGTCCGGGAGTTCCCCCGCTCGCACCATGCGTGCGGGGCCAGCGATGGCTCAACCCAGCCGTTCTTTCTCCTGCTGCAGCTGCTGCGCCAGCGCCTTCAGCTGCGGCAGGAATTGCTCATCGACCGGGGCGAACGGCTTGCGGCACAGCGGCTCAGCCACCACATCCATGTAGTGAAGAACGCTTTTCAGACCGCGGAATACGCCGGTTTTAATCAACAGATCGATCGCCTTGTTGCATTCACATTGCAGCCTTTGCGCCTCGGCGATATCGCCGGCGCGCAGCGCTTTGACGATCCCCTGATAGCGCCAGCCCATAATGTTATAGGTACTGCCGATCCCGCCGTCGGCCCCCGCCAGCAGGCCGGAGGCAAAGATCTCATCATAGCCGTTGTAAAGGACCAGATCCGGATGGGCGCGGCGGATCTGCTCCATCTGGTAAAGATCGCCAGAGGTTTGTTTCAACGCCCCTACGCCCGGCAGGGTCACGAGGGAGCTGATCTGATCCAGAGTCAGCTTAACCCCGCTCAACGCCGGGATGTTGTAGACCACCATCGGTAAGCCGTTAGCTGAATCAATAATGGCCCGGTAGTGGGCGCAGTGCTCCTCGAAGCTGAAGGGGTAGTAGAACGGGGTTACGGCGGAGACGGCATCGTAGCCATAGCCTTCCGCCACCTGTGCCAGCTGCTGGCTTTCGAGCGTGCTGACGCAGCCGACGTGGGCAATCAGGGTCATTTTCCCCTTTGCTTCGTCGGCGACGATCTCCAGCACTTCCTGACGCTCTGCGCTGCTTTGCACGAAAGCCTCGCCGGTAGAGCCGCCGACGTACAAGCCATCGATTCCCTGACTCAGGTTGAAACGCACCAGCCGCCGCAGGCTTTCTCTATCCAGCATTTGTTGCCCGTCAAACGGTGTAAGCAGTGCCGCCATAACCCCACGTAAATTGACCGCCATATAAACCTCTTTATGCTATGCGTTATGATTAACTATGTACCTTTATACCTGTTATACCAGAACAGATAAGCAACAGCCCCATACAGAACGCTTAATATGCGATCTGCTTCACTAAACAACGATCCTGACGATCGTGTGAATTACTGACGCGGCTGTTTTTTCTGGCCGAAGGCGTGCCAGGTGGCGGAAACGCTATTGAGGTGGGTCTGCAAGGCGCGATCGGCTTCGTCTGGGTCGCGGCGACGAATAGCCGCTACGATATCGATATGCTGTTGATAGCTTACGTTATTATGCTCGTGCAGCTCGTGCTCAGGTACTTTAGGACGCGCGGCGATCAGCCAGTCCAGCAGGGCGACATGGATAGCCAGGAAGATCGGATTGCCGGGAATCTCCGCCAGGACGCGGTGAAATTCGACGTCAGAACGAATAAACAGCGCGTTATCATCCAGCGACTGGCTATTGATCTTCAGCGCCAGCTCCAGCTTTGCAATCTGCTCATCGCTGGCGTGTTCCGCTGCGTAACGGACCAGGCTGGATTCGAAAAACAGGCGCAGCTGTTCAAAATGCGCGATCCCGCCTGGGTGGGCGAGAAAATCCTTCGCCATCCCCGAGAGTTCACCGATGATGGTGTCGGCAGAAGGCCGGGAGACGCGGGCGCGTTCGCCGTTGCTGATCTGCACCAATCCTTTACGCTTTAAGGCGGCCAGCGCCTCACGCACGGAGGGACGGCCGACGTTGAAGAAGGTCATCAGCTCACGCTCAGAAGGTAACTGCTCGCCTTCGGTAAACTCGCGACGGCGGATCATATTCTCGAGCTCTTCTTCCACCATTTCCGACAGTTTTTTTCGCGCCAGAGGACGGCGGCGCAGGCTGCTGCCGATTGCGGATGAACTCTCTTCAGTCTGGGGATCAAATGCGCTCATAGGGACCATGTGTGATTGGTGACAGCAAGTGACGACCGTACCATCTTAACACAACAATTGTATGCTGGCGGCGTAGATAACAGAACAGGCCCCGAAGGGCCTGCAATCTGTATATCCATGATGCGGGATTATTTCACGACGCGCAGCGCCGGACGCCCGCCGCGCGATGGCGGCGGCGTATCATCAGGATCGTCCTCGTGATCATCCGGCTTATCACCGTCGATCACCGACATGACCGTTTCATTCTCATTGCCTGATGAGGCTTCGTCATCATTCAGGGTGGTGACGTCTTCATCATAGGCGGCTTCAGGTTCGAACATCGTCCCTGCGCCGTTTTCGCGGGCATAAATCGCCAGCACGGCAGCCATTGGAACAGAAACGTTGCGCGGAACACCGCCGAAGCGCGCATTGAAACGCACTTCGTCATTCGCCAGTTCCAGATTACCTACGGCACGCGGCGCAATATTGAGCACGATTTGCCCGTCGCGCGCGTACTCCATCGGAACCAGTACGTTCGGCAGTGTCACATCCACAACCAGATGTGGAGTCAGCTGGTTATCCAGCAGCCACTCATAGAACGCCCGCAGTAAGTACGGGCGACGCGGCGTTAGCTGCGATACATCCATCGGTTAGCCCCGACCGAGACGCATTTCACGCTCGGCTTCAGTTAAAGAAGCGAGGAAGGAATCACGTTCAAAGACGCGAGTCATATAGCCCTTGAGCTCTTTCGCGCCGGCACCAACAACTTCAACACCGAGAACCGGCAAACGCCACAGCAGCGGCGCCAGATAGCAATCAACCAGGCTGAACTCATCGCTCAGGAAGTAAGGTTTTTGCGTAAAGACCGGCGCAATCGCCTGCAGCTCTTCACGCAGCTGCTTACGCGCGGTATCCGCTTGCGCGGCGGTACCGGTCTGAATGGTATTCATCAGCGAATACCAGTCTTTTTCGATGCGTTGCATGTACAGACGGCTTTCTCCACGCGCCACCGGATATACCGGCATTAACGGCGGATGTGGGAAACGCTCATCCAGATATTCCATAATGATGCGGGATTCCCACAGAGTGAGCTCACGATCCACCAGCGTAGGTACGCTTTGATTCGGGTTGAGGTCAATCAGATCCTGAGGTGGGTTGTCCTTCTCCACGTGTTCTATCTCAAAACTAACACCTTTTTCTGCCAGCACGATGCGGACTTGGTGGCTATAGATGTCAGTAGGACCAGAAAACAGCGTCATTACCGAACGTTTGTTGGCAGCGACAGCCATGAAAACCTCCAGGTATATTCAGAATTTTTGTACTGCTACCAGCCACGCGTGGCCAGCCAGATGTAAAAACCCCATTCGCGTGAACGTCATTCCCGTTGATGCAAAAAATGAACAATCACCAGCATTTGGGCAGAAAATTGGATGATAGTTTACCAGATCTTGAAGGCGTTGTGGTGAGGGGATTCTGGAAATGCTGAAAAAGTGGTAAGAACAGGCGATTTGCTTGTGGATAACGGGGGATTTATTCATAAAAAAACCCGCCGAAGCGGGTTTTTTCGCAAATTGTTCTGCGTGAGCAGAAAACAATTAACGTTTGGAGAACTGAGGACGACGACGTGCTTTACGCAGACCGACTTTCTTACGTTCAACCTGACGAGCATCACGGGTAACGAAGCCAGCTTTACGCAGTTCGCCACGCAGGGACTCATCATACTCCATCAGAGCGCGGGTGATACCGTGACGGATCGCACCAGCCTGACCAGAGATACCACCACCTTTAACAGTGATGTACAGATCCAGTTTTTCAACCATGTCGACCAGTTCCAGCGGCTGACGAACTACCATGCGGGCAGTTTCACGACCGAAGTACTGTTCCAGAGAACGCTGGTTGATAACGATTTTGCCGCTGCCTGGTTTGATGAAAACGCGAGCTGCGGAACTTTTGCGGCGACCAGTGCCGTAATATTGATTTTCAGCCATTGCCTATAATCCCGATTAGATGTCAAGAACTTGCGGTTGCTGTGCCGCGTGGTTGTGCTCGTTACCCGCGTAAACTTTCAGTTTACGGTACATAGCACGACCCAGCGGGCCTTTTGGCAACATGCCTTTAACCGCGATTTCAATCACACGCTCAGGACGGCGAGCAATCATCTCTTCAAAGGTCGCTTCTTTAATACCACCGATGTGACCGGTGTGATGATAGTACATTTTGTCTTCGCGCTTGTTGCCGGTAACAGCCACTTTTTCTGCGTTCAGAACGATGATGTAATCACCAGTATCTACGTGCGGAGTGTATTCCGCTTTATGCTTACCGCGCAGGCGACGAGCCAGTTCAGAAGCCAGACGGCCCAGAGTTTTACCGGTCGCGTCAACAACATACCAGTCGCGCTTTACGGTTTCTGGTTTAGCTGTAAAAGTTTTCATTAAAAGCTTACCCAAATAATAAGTTACACGTTGGTGAACACCCAAACGTTTAGTCAGTTGAGGTTCACACGACATTGTCCAGCAAACCTACCCCTTCGAATAGCCTATGCCGGCACTATAGAAAGTTTTGGGAAAAAAACCTTCTTGTAACGTGGGGTCGCAAGATTATAGAGAAGTCGGGGCCAAAGATCGACCCCTTTATGTGATTTGGACCAGGTTTTTTCGCCAGGTCCGCGCCGCCGATTTTCCCTGCCCCACCGGCCAGAGCGGGCATGGAAAAGGCGGGGTTTCAGGGCATATGCGGGCGCTTCAGATACTCTTCGCTCTGCATTTCCTGCAGGCGCGACAAACAGCGCTGGAACTCAAACTTCAGGCGTTCCCCCTGATAAACGTCATACAGCGGCACCGCCGCGCTGACCACCAGCTTGACGTGGCGCTCGTAGAACTCATCCACCAGGGCGATAAAACGCCGGGCTTCGCTTTCCAGCTGCGGGGTCATCACCGGAACATCGAACAGCATCACGGTATGGAACTGGCGCGAAAGCGCAATGTAGTCGTGCTGGCTGCGCGCATCGACGCATAGCGTGGCAAAGGAGGCCGCCAGGGTCTGGTTCTCGACCCCTAACGTCGGCAGCGGACGGTGATTAATCTCCAGCGTCGGCATCTGCTCACGCTTCGCCCCCGCCAATGCCAGCCACAGTTTATCCATCTGCTGCTGCGTCTGCGCGTTGAGCGGCGACAGCCACAAATGCGCCTGGGTTAAGGTACGCAGTCGATAATCAATTCCCGCATCGACGTTCATGATGTCGCAATGTTGTTTAATCGCATCGATTGCCGGCAGGAAGCGGGCACGCTGCAGGCCGTTGCGGTACAGATCATCCGGCGGGATATTAGAGGTGGCGACTAAGGTGATCCCGCGGGCAAACAGCGCTTTCATCAAGCCGCCCAGCAGCATGGCGTCGGTAATATCGGAGACAAAAAACTCATCGAAACACAGAACGTCGGTTTCCGCCTTGAAGCGATCAGCAAGAATTTCCAGCGGATCGCTATGCCCCTGCAGGGTAATTAACTCTTCATGGACGCGTAGCATAAAGCGGTGGAAGTGCAGCCGCTGCTTACGCTCACCCGGCAAACTCTGATAAAACAGATCCATCAACCAGGTTTTTCCCCGCCCTACGCCACCCCACATATAGAGGCCGCGGACGGCAGCGGTATCGACAGTGGTCTCACGCTTGCCCAGCAGCTTGCCGAATTTTGCCCGCAGACCGCCGCTTTGCGGCGCCGGCGCAGGTTTATTCTGCAGTTCACGATAGATGGTATCGAGGCGGCTGACCGCTTCTTGCTGGACATCGTCAGGTTGATGGCTGCCCTCCTGGAGGGCTAAAAGGTAACGCGATGTTGGGGACAGGCTTTGCATGATCTAATTGTTATTCCTTGAAAACCGTAATGCCGGAGCTCACGATTGACGAAAAAAAGGCCGTTCTACACTACGCGACGAGACGCCAGGAGACCCCCTCTGAGGAATTAGCGGTGAGAGTCGCCCTATCGGGCGCAGGCGGAGAGCCTCATAGCCACCCTACGGAACCACAAAACAACGGGAGATGTACATGACCTGGGAATATGCGCTAATTGGGCTAGTTGTCGGTATCATCATCGGTGCCGTCGCCATGCGTTTTGGCAACCGCAAATTACGTCAACAGCAGGCGCTGCAGTACGAACTGGAAAAGAATAAAACAGAGCTTGAAGAGTATCGTGAAGAGCTGGTTAGCCATTTTGCCCGCAGCGCTGAACTGCTGGATAACATGGCGGATGACTATCGCCAGCTGTATCAACACATGGCGAAAAGCTCCAGCAGCCTGCTGCCGGACACCATGGCGGAAGCGAACCCGTTCCGCAACCGCCTGGCAGAATCAGAAGCCGGTAACGATCAGGCGCCGGTCCAGATGCCGCGCGACTATTCTGAAGGCGCATCCGGTCTGCTGCGCGGTGGCGCAAAGCGCGACTGATTTTTCGCTGACAGCAAAAATATTATCCGGGCGCGCTCCCTGCGCCCGCCTCCCCCCGCATTCCAGCTATTATTTAAGCATTGACCGCATTGTTAGCGGGTCGAAAATTCAATAACATCAGACCATTCGGGACGTTTTTCCATACACCTCAGGTTACGAGAGCCAGCATCTAATGAAGAAACAGACTTTGCTGTTGAGTGCGTTAGCGTTAAGCATAGGGTTATCGCTGTCGGTCTTACCTACGGCTACGGCATCGTTACCCACGCAGGTACCTGGCCAGGGGGCATTGCCGAGCCTTGCGCCGATGCTGGAAAAGGTGCTGCCTGCGGTGGTGAGCGTACAGGTTGAAGGTACCGCAGCGCCGGTACAAAACATGCCGGAAGAGTTGAAAAAGTACTTTGGTGACAATGCGCCGCAGGAACAGGCTCAGCCTTTTGAAGGCCTCGGCTCCGGGGTAATCATCGATGCGGCGAAAGGCTATGTATTAACCAATAATCACGTTATCAGCCAGGCGCAAAAAATCAGCGTGCAGCTCAACGATGGCCGTGAGTTTGACGCGAAGCTGGTCGGCAGCGACGATCAGAGTGATATCGCCCTGTTGCAGATCCAAAACCCCAGCCATCTGACGCAAATCGCCGTCGCCGATTCCGATAAGCTGCGCGTTGGCGATTTTGCTGTCGCCGTCGGCAACCCGTTTGGCCTTGGGCAAACCGCGACCTCCGGCATTATCTCGGCGCTCGGCCGCAGCGGGCTTAACCTCGAAGGGCTGGAGAACTTTATCCAGACCGACGCCTCCATCAACCGGGGTAACTCCGGCGGGGCGCTGCTGAACCTGAACGGCGAGCTGATTGGCATCAATACCGCGATCCTGGCTCCGGGCGGCGGTAGCGTCGGGATCGGCTTTGCTATTCCGAGCAATATGGCGCAAACCCTTGCCCAGCAGCTGATTCAGTTTGGTGAAATCAAACGCGGCCTGTTGGGCATTAAGGGTATGGAGATGAGCGCGGATATCGCCAGGGCGATGAATATCGACGTACAGCGCGGCGCCTTTGTCAGCGAAGTATTACCTAATTCGGGGTCGGCGAAAGCCGGGATTAAATCCGGGGACGTGATTGTCAGCATGAACGGCAAAGCGCTCAGCAGTTTCGCCGAACTGCGGTCGCGGATCGCCACCACCGAGCCGGGCACCAAAGTGAAGCTGGGCGTGTTGCGTGACGGGAAGCCGCTGGACGTTGAAGTAACGCTGGATAAGAGCACCTCCTCTACCGCCAGCGCCGATCTCATTATTCCAGCTCTGCAGGGTGCATCGTTGAGCGACGGTCAGATGAAGGACGGCACCAAAGGCGTCACCGTTGACAACGTCGATAAAGGCAGCGCCGCGGCACAGGTTGGTCTGCATAAGGATGATATTATCATCGGCCTTAACCGCGAGCGCGTTCGTTCTATCGCCGAATTGCGTAAAGTGCTGGAGAGTAAACCGGCCGTCATCGCCCTTAACGTTATCCGTGGTAATGAAAGCATCTATTTGCTGCTGCGTTAAGGCCCATTTCCGGGCATCGCCCGCAGTGCGATGTCCGGATAACTCGTGCTATGCTGCGCTTGTCCATCCATCAACGATACCTGCATCATGCCTGGAAAGTTATTACGTTCTATACTCATCGGTTTGATCGTCGGGGGCCTGCTTCTGGCCGTGATGCCCTCGCTACGTCAATGGCATCTGTCGACGACGACCCAGTACGATAGCGCGGACGAGTCGCCCGTCAGCTATAACCCTGCCGTTCGCCGCGCCGCTCCTGCGGTGGTTAACGTCTATAACCGCGCGCTGAATGGCAGCAGCCATAATCAACTGACCCTGGGTTCAGGGGTCATTATGGACCAGCGCGGCTACATTTTAACCAATAAACACGTCATCAACGATGCGGATCAGATTATCGTCGCCTTGCAGGACGGCCGCGTCTTTGAAGCGCTGCTGGTCGGTTCGGACACGTTGACCGACCTGGCGGTGTTAAAAATTAACGCCAACGCCGGCTTACCGGTTATCCCGATCAATCCGAAACGGGTGCCGCATATCGGCGACGTGGTGCTGGCCATTGGTAACCCGTATAACCTCGGGCAGACGATTACCCAGGGGATCATCAGCGCGACCGGTCGTATTGGCCTGAACCCCACCGGGCGGCAAAACTTCCTGCAAACCGATGCCTCGATTAACCACGGTAACTCCGGCGGGGCGCTGGTGAACTCGCTGGGCGAACTGATGGGCATCAACACCCTATCATTTGATAAAAGCAATGATGGTGAAACGCCGGAAGGGATCGGCTTTGCTATTCCCTTCCAGCTGGCAACAAAAATTATGGATAAACTGATCCGCGATGGCCGCGTGATCCGTGGCTATATTGGTATCAGCGGCCGTGAAATTGCGCCACTGCATGCTCAGGGCGGTGGCATCGATCAGCTGCAGGGGATTGTGGTTAACGATGTCGCGCCGGATGGCCCGGCGGCGCAGGCCGGGATCCGCACTAACGATGTGATCATCTCGGTGAATGACAAACCTGCGGTTTCAGCCCTTGAAACTATGGATCAGGTCGCGGAAATTCGTCCTGGCTCAGAAATTCCGGTGGTTATCATGCGTGACGATAAGAAAATCACCCTGCATATCGCCGTTCAGGAATATCCGGCGACCAACTAGCCATCATAAAAAAACCGGAGCCATGGCTCCGGTTTTTCCAGCACATCGTTATCTTATTTATTAACGAAATCTTCGCCCAGAGCGATATCTTTCTTCAGCGTATCCAGCATGCCTTCCAGCGCCTGTTGTTCAAAGGGACTGAGCTTACCGATAGTCTGACGCTCTTCGATACCATTTTTCCCCAGCAATAACGGCTGCGAGAAGAAGCGCGCGTACTGCCCATCGCCTTCAACATAGGCGCATTCTACCACCCCTTTTTCACCCTGCATGGCGCGGACTAAGGAGAGACCGAAACGGGCTGCCGCCTGACCCATGGAGAGCGTCGCCGAGCCGCCACCGGCCTTGGCTTCAACCACTTCGGTACCGGCGTTCTGAATGCGTTTTGTCAGATCGGCCACTTCTTGTTCGCTGAAGCTCACGCCAGCAATCTGTGACAGCAGTGGCAGGATGGTGACGCCGGAGTGGCCGCCGATAACCGGCACTTCGACGTCTGATGCGGATTTACCTTTCAGCTCAGCCACAAAGGTATTCGAGCGGATGATATCCAGCGTAGTCACGCCAAACAGTTTGTTCTTATCGTAAACGCCCGCTTTCTTCAGCACTTCCGCCGCAATCGCCACGGTGGTGTTCACCGGGTTGGTAATGATACCGATGCAGGCGTGCGGGCTGGTTTTGGCAATCTGTTGCACCAGATTCTTCACGATACCGGCGTTGACGTTAAATAAATCGGAGCGATCCATACCTGGCTTACGGGCTACGCCAGCGGAAATCAGCACCACGTCTGCCCCGACAAGCGCCGGGGTGGCGTCTTCACCGGAAAAACCTTTGATTTTTACGTCGGTAGGGATATGGCTAAGATCAACCGCCACGCCCGGCGTTACCGGAGCGATGTCGTACAACGAGAGTTCTGAACCTGAAGGCAGTTGGGTCTTAAGTAGTAGGCAAGCGCCTGGCCTATTCCACCAGCGGCGCCGAGGACTGCAACTTTCATCCTAAACTCCTTATTATGGTTAATATCGTCTTTCGTTACTCCGTCGCCTGGACCTTAATTCACAAGATGAACAATTACAATAAGTATGGTTGAAGAATGCGTTCTGGTGCGCAGCGATGCATCCGCTTCGCATTTTCATCCCTGAGACTGACCATCCAGCAAAACCGAGTACCGGATCGACTATTGGTTACAATACACCCAGCTCGCTCGGCAAAACAACACCATTCTCATAACATTTAATTTACTTTTACAGCTATTTACGCGCTGTGATGAAGGCATGTTCCTTATCAGGGTTATTTGCTAAAATATGCCCCCTTCATAACATTATTTACTTTATCCCCTTGCGGATTATTTGCATAAAAATTCATTGTTATGCATAATGATGTTGTTTTTACCACCATAATCTGGGTGACTTATGCGAAGTTCGGCAAAACAAGAAGAACTGGTTAAAGCGTTTAAACTGCTGCTTAAAGAAGAAAAATTCAGCTCTCAAGGTGAAATCGTCCAGGCGCTGCAGGAGCAGGGATTCGATAATATCAACCAATCGAAAGTCTCCCGCATGCTGACAAAATTTGGTGCGGTTCGTACCCGTAACGCCAAAATGGAGATGGTCTATTGCCTGCCTGCCGAGCTCGGCGTCCCGACGACCTCCAGCCCACTGAAAAACCTGGTGCTGGATATCGACTATAACGATGCCGTGGTGGTTATCCATACCAGCCCGGGGGCTGCGCAGCTGATTGCCCGCCTGCTGGACTCTCTTGGCAAAGCGGAAGGTATTCTCGGCAGCATCGCCGGTGATGACACGATCTTTACCACCCCGGCCAGAGGTTTCACCGTCAAAGATCTGCACGATGCCATTCTCGTTCTGTTCGAACAGGAACTCTAGGCGTCCCCCCTCTGGTCGCTGCCACCAGAGGGCCCCCTCAAAAATGCAGCATTCCTTTAACATTTAGTGTGGTTTTTCGCCTCTATACATTCCTTTACTGAATGACAGGGTCAGAAGCGCACAAAATATCAAAATCACCTATCATTATGATTTTATTGGCTATAACCACCAATCCTGGCCAATAAATGACATTTCTAATTCTTATACGTTATAAAAAAGACAATTCTTTGTAATTATTTACGCAAACAATCATTAGCACGGTATTAATATTTTTAGTGATTAGTGTATACTTGATTTTGTGATGAGGGTCACGAAACGAAGAGCCCTCAATAATAAGTTTCGACGAGGTGAACATCATGAAAATCAAAACAACTGTCGCTGCACTCAGCATCCTGTCTGTTCTCTCCTTTGGCGCTTTCGCCGCTGATTCTATCAACAGCGAGCAGGCGCAAGGTCGCCAGGCAATCGGTACGGTTTCCGTCGGCGCGGTGAGTGCTTCCCCGATGGATATGCATGAAATGCTGAACAAAAAAGCACAAGAAGAAGGTGCTTCTTCCTATCGCATTATCGAAGCCCGTACCGGTGACCATTGGCACGCGACGGCTGAGCTTTATAAATAAGCGTTAACAATTGTCGGTAATCAACTGAATACAAAATTTCCAGCGGCCCAGGTCCATAAGAAACCTCCCGCCGCTGCAACAATATGGTTGGAGTAAAAATTATGAAAAGTGCAATGATCATCGCATCCCTGGGCCTGGCTTCCGTACTCTCTTTCGGCGCCAGCGCCGCCGTACATCAGGTCAACGCGGAACAGGCGCAAAACCTGCAACCTATGGGCACCATCTCTGTTTCTCAGGTAGGCAGTGCCCCGATGGATATGCGCCACGAACTGGCGGCTAAAGCCGAAAAAGAAGGCGCAAGCAGCTACCGTATTATTGAAGCCCGTACCGGGGATACCTGGCACGCTACGGCTGAGTTGTACAAATAAACCCTCGTCGTCTTATCCGACGACTTGCCCCCGCCTGTCGGGGGCTTTTTTATGCCTGTCGGGCGTTAAAGCGTAACTCCCCTTCCAGCTCTTCTTCAGCTTCATCAAACAGCAATATTAAGGCGCCAAAACGCCGACGCTGCTTATCGCTTAAGTGAATAAACTCAATTTCGAGCGGTAATGGCAGCAGGCCGCCCATCACCGTCTCCCACAGTGAATCGAGATTGTTGACCTTTTCACGATTGAGCGCGAAGGTACGTGAAAACTCACGATAGAAATCCTGCTGTTCGGCTATGTCATCAAAATCAAATGTATAGATAGTCATCGCCAGCACCCTGTCAAAACCGCACCATTGCCACCCGTCCCGATACGCGATAGCCGCCGGGTCTTCTCTTTCTTCACTCCGGTACTGAGCGCGAACGCTCCCGATGATTAAGTATAGTGATAAAAAAACCGACGCTTCAGCGTCGGTTTTAGGGAGTTAGTGATTGGTGAAAGCGTACTGGTATTTTCGCAACATCTCCACCAGTCGCCGGACCGGTTCGGTTACCTGCGGCGATGCCTCCCAGACCTGCAGTTTTTCCTGATAGACATCCAGCTCTGCAAGCAGACGGGCGAAATAGCGACGCCGCTTATCATCGTTGCTGGCGGAAATCACATGGTCCGCGGTGCGTCGCAGCTGGCGATGGAATGCCGAGAGATCTTCGTTGACCGGTACCGGAGCATCCCGCAAACGTTGATGGGCAATAATCAGCGTCAATGCGAGGCGGAAACGGGCAATGTCATCGGGAAACTTATTCAACAGTAAGAACAGCTGCTGATAAAGCGCCGGAAGATGGTTCTCTTTACGACGAGCGGTATTGGTGGTCAGCGATGAGACCGCCGCCGAAACAAACTGATTCAGCAGCACACGCCCGGTACGTTCCCGAGAGTTATCCCGCACCAGCAAAATCACCATCAGCGCCAGGAAACAGCCGACGATCTGTCCCAGCGCACTATCGAGAAACTGGCTGAACTGAAACTGCATTGGGTTGTCCAGCACCAGAATATTGATGGTACCTGCCAACGCCCCCATCGATCCCAGCCGGCGCTTCTGGACTTCAATCCCAATGAAGAATGCCATCACCGCCAGACTAATACACAGCAGCAGCATACTTTGCTGCGTCGCGGGCATGATCACGAGGAAAAACAACGCCCCCAGCGGTAGGGCTACCAGCATCCCGTAGAGGAAATCCAGCGCCACCATTCGCGGGTTCGGTAGGCGCATCGCCAGCGCGGTCACCACGGCGATCATCACCATCGCCCCGCTGCCGGAGGTCCAGCCGGTCCACAGCCAGAATAACGTACCGAGGATGCAGGAGATGGAGGTGCGCCAGAAGTTGACCATCGCATGATGACGTTCGGCGGACCCCGCTTTGATCACCACTTCATCCTGCAGAACGTCATCTTCAATCCGGCTGATTTTGGTATTGCCAACCACACCGCGTTTCAACAGCAGATAGCGCGTCGCCGCACCTACCCAGCTGTAGATCGTCACCGGCGTGTTGTGCTCCCCTTTCCAGGTCAGAAAGCGGCGCACCCTCTTCAGCTGCCGGTGGACGTCCTGCACGCTCTCAACCGGTTCGGCAAACAGCTCGCGATAATCATCGGTCACAATTTCCGGGCGTGAATTCTGGATTAAATAGGTTTCACAGGCCTGAGTAATCAGCGTCAGGGAGAGGGTGTTAATGGCCTTCAGGCGGCGGTTAACCTTTGCCCACCGCGACGACTCCATAATCAGGTTGCCGCGCATGCCTTCCAGGGCGCTAGTCCGGCGTACCAGCGCTCCCCATGCTTTGTCGACCACCTCGCTGTCGCCGTGCGCAATGCACAGTTGCATCAAGCGATATTGATCAATCAACAGGTTATCCAGCTCGAGATCGATCTCTTTTTTAATCGAACGCGGGGAAAAAAGCAGGTCCGCCACAATGGCGCTGACGATCCCCACCACAATCTCGCTGCAGCGCTCAACGGCAAACTGCGGCGCCAGCATCGGCTCGCTGTTGATGGTAATGACAATGATCAGCGCAGTGTAGCCCGCCAGGCCCCAGGCGTAGGAGTTTTCGACGCGCACCAGCGAGGAGATCCAGGTGCAAAACCCCGCCCACAGACAGCATACCAGCATCATCAACAGCGGCGCGCGAATCATCAGAATGATAATCGTCAGCGCAGCAATACAGCCGATAAAGGTTCCGACGATACGTAGCATCCCGCGATAGCGGATGGCGCCAGAATAGGGTTCTCCCCCGGCGGCGAATGCCGGACCGGCGGCAACGATAGCCGCCGTCAGCACCGCCCAGCGCGGGGTTTCCAGTTGAAAGTGGAAGCCGACGAATAACGCCAGCACCACCGCACACGCTAATTTAATGGCGAAGCGGAGGTGCCGGGGAGCAATGGTGAAGATCCCCATGGCGATTAACCAAACTCACGCAGGCGCATCGCCAGTTTCTGGAAAAAGTTCGCCTGGCGGGTATCACGATCCTCTTTACCGGTAATGACCACCGTCGCCGTCGTGCCCGATGGCCACAGGTTGCCCTGCTGCTGATCGAGACGAATACGCACCGGAACGCGCTGCGCCAGACGCACCCATTCGAGGTTAGAGTCCACGGAGGCCATCCCTTTGGCATCGCTGCTGCTGCTGGCGTTGGTCACCCCGGCGGCAATGCTGTCGACCGTACCTTTAATCGTGCGGCTGCTTCCCAGCGGGGTGATTTCCGCACGGTAGCCCTGGCGCACGCCTTCCAGCTTAGTCTCTTCGAGGTAGGCAATCACGTAGAAGGTGTTCTGTTTCACCAGCGCCACCGCCGTCGAACCGCGGGTAATAAATTCGCCGCTGTAAACGTTGAGGTTGGTCACCCAGCCATCGGCCGGCGCGCGGATAACCGTACGTTCAAGATCGAGTTTCGCCAGATCGCGGGTTGCCACCGCTTTTGCCAGCTGATGCTCCACCGTTTGTAATACGTTGTTGGCCTGGTCTATCTCCTCACGGGACATCGCCTGTATGCCAAGCCGGTTACGACGCCCGGCCTCGGTACGCTTTTCCTGCGCCAGGGTCTGGTAGTAAGCCACGTCGGCCTGAGCCTCTTCGAGGGCTTTCTGATAACGCGGCTGATCAATCACGAACAAAACCTGGTCTTTCTTAACCAGCTGGTTATCCTTGACGTCGACCTGCGTAATCAGCCCTGACACATCCGGCGCGATCGCCACGATATCGGCGCTAAAGCGTGCGTCACGCGTCCAGGGCGACGCGGTGTAATACACCCATGCGCGAAAAATCGCGACAAATGCCAGGATAACCAGTATCACAGTGATTGCGGTACGGAAGATATTTCTTGTTAGTGTTTTCACATCAACCTCAAACGAACAAACGCGATATCAGATAAAA
This sequence comes from Klebsiella sp. NPDC088457, assembly GCF_044900465.1. Taxonomy (NCBI): domain Bacteria; kingdom Pseudomonadati; phylum Pseudomonadota; class Gammaproteobacteria; order Enterobacterales; family Enterobacteriaceae; genus Klebsiella; species Klebsiella sp. NPDC088457. Next base: position 51,219 of record NZ_JBJDNH010000028.1, read on the forward strand.
AAGGCAGCAATATAACGCGGTATTAAAAAGTGCAGGGTGCCAGACAAAATCATAGATGCCGGTAGGAACCAGCAGGCGATGCACCAGCCAGAAAATAGCCAGTGAAATGAGCAACTCAAAGAAGATCGGCGGAAACGACAAGCCGAAAATCACGATGACAGGAAACAGACTCATGATGACCTTGATAAGAAGCGTACAGGTGGTAAGCGTAAAACGTTTATTATTTAGCTAACAATATAGTAACGTAACAATTGCAGCATGATCTATATTATGTGATCTAAATCACTTTTAAGTCAGAGTGAACAATGGAACGACTAAAACGCATGTCCGTTTTTGCCAAAGTGGTTGAACTGGGTTCATTTACCGCTACGGCCCACCAGCTCCAGATGAGCGTTTCTTCGATCAGTCAGACCATCTCCAAACTGGAAGATGAACTCCAGGTGAAGCTGCTCAACCGCAGCACCCGCAGCCTTGGCTTAACGGAAGCCGGTAAGATTTATTACCAGGGCTGCCGCCGGATGCTGTTCGAAGCCCAGGACGTCCATGAGCAGCTGTACGCGTTTAACAATACGCCCATCGGCACGCTGCGCGTCGGCTGCTCTTCAACTATGGCGCAAAATGTCCTCGCCCACATTACCGCCAGCATGCTGAAAGAATACCCCGGGCTCTCGGTCAATCTGGTCACCGGTATTCCGGCGCCGGATCTCATTGCCGATGGCCTGGACGTGGTGATCCGCGTCGGCGCATTGCAGGACTCCAGCCTCTTTTCACGCCGTCTCGGCTCGATGCCGATGGTGCTGTGTGCGGCGAAGAGCTATTTGCAGCAGGCGGGGTGCCCGGAAAAGCCCGCGGATCTCGCCAGCCATTCGTGGCTGGAGTACAGCGTACGCCCCGACAATGAGTTTGAAATTATCGCCCCGGAAGGGATTTCAACCAAACTGATCCCCCAGGGCCGCTTTGTCACCAACGATCCCATGACGCTGGTACGCTGGCTGACCGCAGGGGTCGGGGTTGCTTACGTTCCGCTGATGTGGGCGATCGAAGAGATCAACCGCGGTGAGCTGGAGATCTTGCTGCCAAGCTACCAGTCCGATCCGCGTCCGGTGTACGCGCTGTATACCGAAAAGGACAAGCTACCGTTGAAGGTACAGGTCTGTATTAACTCGCTGACGGAGTATTTTGTCGAAGTGGCGAAGATTTACCAGGGAATGCACGGCCGCGGGATCGCCCGCTAACGACGAAGCCAGGGAGCGGGTGAAAAACAGGTGCGCCTCCGCAGGCTGCGGAAGCGCATTCAGGACGATCAGGCGGTGCCGCCGACGGTGAGATTATCCACTTTCAGCGTCGGCTGGCCAACGCCGACCGGTACGCTCTGGCCCTCTTTACCACACACGCCGACGCCGCTATCCAGCTTCAGGTCGTTACCTACCATCGAAATCTGCTGCATCGCTTCAATCCCGGAACCGATCAGGGTCGCGCCTTTGACGGCCTTCGTCACTTTGCCTTTTTCGATCAGGTAAGCTTCGGAGGTCGAGAACACAAACTTACCGGAGGTGATATCAACCTGACCACCGCCGAAGTTGGGGGCATAAATACCGTAATCAACCGATTCGATAATCTCCTGCGGCGTGGATTTACCTGCCAGCATATAGGTATTGGTCATCCGCGGCATCGGCAGATGGGCGTAAGACTCGCGGCGGCCGTTGCCGGTCGGGGCGACGCCCATCAAGCGGGCATTAAGTTTGTCCTGCATATAGCCTTTCAGGATGCCGTTTTCGATCAATACGTTATATTGCCCCGGCGTCCCTTCGTCATCCACCGCCAGCGAGCCGCGGCGATGGGCAATGGTGCCATCATCCACCACGGTGCACAGCTCTGAGGCCACCAGCTCCCCCATATGACCGCTGAACACCGACGTGCCGCGACGGTTAAAGTCACCTTCCAGGCCGTGCCCGACCGCTTCATGCAGCAAAACGCCAGGCCAGCCCGCGCCAAGAACCACCGGCAGCATCCCGGCCGGCGCCGCGACGGCGGTCAGATTCACCAGCGCCATCCGCACCGCTTCTTTCGCCCAGGCATCAGCACGGACTTCTCCTTCCTCGGAAGCCAGGAAGTAGTCATAGCCAAAACGACCGCCGCCGCCGCTGGAGCCGCGCTCACGCTTGCCATTGTCTTCCACCAGCACGCTGACGGACAGGCGGACCAGCGGGCGAACGTCCGCCGCCAGCGTGCCATCGGTCGCCGCGACCAGGATCAGTTCATAGACGCCGCTCAGGCTGGCAGACACTTCCTGCACGCGGTTGTCGGCGGCGCGGGCCGCTTTATCGACGCGACGCAGAATATCCAGCTTCTCTTCGCGGCTCATGCTCTGCAGCGGGTCGATACTGGTATACAGAGAGCCGTATTCCACCGCCCCCAGGGTACGGACTTTGCCATCACCGCTGTCGCGCACGATGGTACGCGCCGCCTGCGCGCTCTGTTCCAGCGCCAGCAGGCTAATTTGGTCCGCATAGGCGAAACCGGTTTTCTCTCCGCTCACCGCGCGGACGCCAACACCCTGGTCAATATTGTACGAACCATCTTTAATGATGCTGTCTTCCAGAACCCAGGATTCGTGATAGCTCGACTGAAAATAGAGATCGCCGTAATCAAGACGGCGCTCGGCCAACTGGCCAAGAATGGCAAAAAGGTCCTGATGGTTCAGGCCATTTGCCGACAGTAATTGTTCACTTACCAGGTTCAGACTCATCGTTATGCTACTCGTTTGTTGCCGCGTATCAGGCGGAAAGAGATACCCTAAATAGTTCAAGTTGCACAAAGGCGGCAAGCGAGAGAACCCCAGCAGCATAGAAAACTATGTCACCAGGTGAACACGCGTAGCCAACGCATCTGCGGCTTGAAAGACCACGGGTATAGAACGCTATCTATTGAGAGTGCGATAATTCCCCGCAATCGTCAAATCATTGCTTTTTGTCGCTACGCGCCTGGCGCAGCACTTCATTGATTTGCGGCTGATCGATAGGACCGGTGATGCGATAGCGCAGGATAGACACTTTGTTCCACAGCGGCCCCAGCACCTTACTGGCCGCAAAAACGGCGGCGCCGACAATAGGGTTAATCGCAAAGGCCGTCGCTACGCCGACGGTCGCCGAAATTTCCGGCGCGACGACGGCCTGCAGGTCCAGCTGGCGGCGCACGAGATCGACCGCTCCCTTAATCGCAATATCCGCCTCCAGGCCATCCACCAGCGTATCATCGGTATTCAGCACGCCATCTTTAATCCACGCGGTGCTGCGGATCGAATCGAAGTAGAAACCTTCGCTAAAGGTATCGCTGAAGTCGAAGCGCAGTTTACGCAGCAGCGCATCGACACTCAGCAGGCGTAACAGTTGCCCGGCATGACCGGTGCTGATGTCGGTAAACTCGCCTTTTCCAAGATGGCTTTTCAACACCCCATTAAGAGACGCCACATCCGGCTGCCACGGCGGCGCACGCCAGTGCAGATCATAATCGACATCGAATGACGACCCTTTCACCGGGGTTGAAATACCGAAGAAACTGGCGAAGGCATCCGTTTTATTGCCGTGCAGTTTGCCTTTCAGCGAAGTCCGCACGCCGCCCGGCGCATTTACCCATACGCCATCGGAGGTGAGACGGCCAAAACCGGTATCCACCAGCCCGTTTGCCAGCGTCAGCGTATCGCCTTTAATCGAGAAATCACCATCAATGCGCCCATACTTTTGCCCCCAGAGCCAGCACTCCGCGCAGCGTAGCTGGAGATCAGGCCAGCCGCGGAATTCAATGCGCTTATCGGCAAAGAGGCTGGCGTCACCTGTCGCCGGGCTGCTGTTCTGAGCGGTCGCCGGGTTGTAATAGAGGTAGCGAATCGCCGCCTGCCAGGGGGCGTTTTTACGCATCGTCAGCGAGGCGTTAATTTCTCGCCCCTGGGCTTCAACCTTCGAGCCGCCGGCATCGGGCTGAGCGACCAGACTCACATTGTTCCAGTTTTGGCCGGCAAACGTCAGCGTCGGCGTCCGTAAGGTGATGCGTTGCGGGAAAAGGATATTGCTACTCACCTCATTGACGGCGCCGCCCTGGAAAAGGGCCAGCCACTCCGCACCATCCATCGGCGGCATATTCAGCTCCACGCCCGCCTGATCCGGCAGCGGAGAGATCGCCTTGCTATCCGAGGTCAGAATCGCCCGATCCAGCGTCAGCTTGCGATTCAGCAGCCAGCGGCTGTTGATATGGTTTTTCCCGCCGATGGCGCCGGTCAGATTGAAACTGTTGAGTCCGCCCTCGACGTTGATTTTGACCGGCAGCGGCTCACCCGCCTTTTTATCGACCGGTGAAGGTAAGTGACTACTTACATTTTTCAGATCGCCGTTGATATCGACTTTATAGCTCGCGCCGCCGTGATACGGTAGCTCAATGGCGACCTTGCCCTCCCACGGCACGCTACCGCTCAGCGCATCCTCAACCGCTTTTGGCAGCAGACCGGTACGCGACGGCTGCCAGTTCGCATTCATCCCGACATTGACCTGAAAGGCTTTCGGCCCTTCGATGGTGGCAAAATCAAGATTCAGCGGCTGATTAAACCAGCTGGCGCTCAGAGTTTCACTTTGCAGATCGCCATTCACAAAGCTGAATTTACCGGTCAGGTTGTTCAGCGTCGTATCTATCGGTTTGATAAACAGACTGTTATCTTTCAGATTCACATCGCCTTTGGCGGTGGTAAGCTCGCCATCCAGCGGAATATCAAGATGTAAGCGAGCGCTCACATCGCCATCTAACTGCAGCTCATCCAGCGCTGAGCCCAGCGTCTCTTTTAGCGGCGTCGCTTTGAAGTAAGGGCCGACCTCTTTCCCGGGGCCGTTAATATCGGCATCAATGAACAGTTTTTCCCGCGAGTAGTCCGGAATCACCGCATCAAGGTTGCTGGCGGTCACATTACCCAGCATCGCCTTATCGGCCTTCATCCATAACCCGTTATTGATGAAGTCCAGATTGATGTTCAAGCCGGTTAATGCCGGCCAGTCGGGCTGGAAAGCAAACGTGGCGTTGGTTAACGGTACCGAAACCTGGAACTGACCTTCGTTGTGAAGATACGGGAAGAGATGCGGATTGCCGCCGTAAACCAGAGTGGCGTCCGTGGCCTGTCCGCCTTTAATGGCGCCGCTGAGATAATCCACCAGCTCTTTGCCCATCAGATTTTCCGGGAAGTAACGCCATGCCTGGCCGCCGTCATTGGTGCTGATTCCGGCCAGAATTCCCAGCCAGGGCTCATCGCCCTGCGGTTGTAGGTAGCGGAATCCGCCTCGCGCACGCACGCCGGTCGCCTGCACGTCAATGTTGCGCCCATCGAGCATGAAGCCTTTATCATTCTTCACCCAGCTAAGGGTGGCGTCGCCTTTGGCAATCTCCAGCGGAGCGCGAAAGACCGTGGCATAGGGCATTTTCGCCTGAGCTATGCTGGCATGCAGAGATCCGTTCTCCACGCTGCCGGCGATGCTGCCTGAGAAGTGCTCAGCCCCGGGCAGCAGCTTCCACTGTTTCCAGGCCAGGTCGCTCCAGCGGGCCTGGAAACGAGATTTTTCCGCCGCCTGCAGCGGAATATCCAGCGCCAGCAGCGTGATATTTCCTGCAGGCTGGGTGGTGCGCCATATTTCACCCAGTTCAGGGGCCAGCCTGTCGGCAAAAGGCAACAGCCCGGTCAGGCCGCTGAGATCGAGATTGCTGGCGCGAATACGCAGCTCATCGCTGCGCAGGTGGCCCTCTCCGCCGACGTCCTGCGCCGGGATCCACGCCATCGCCAGCGCACCGCGCGGCCAGGCTTTGCCATCAATGGAGATGCTAGTATCCGGGATATGGAAACCCCAGCCCTGTTTCTCACGAAAAATATGCGCCGTCAGGTTATCTACCGCCAGATGATGGGGTTGACTATCGCCCTGCCAGCTGGCGCCGCCTTTCTTCAGCCAGACGTCGCCGCCGGTGATGTCGCCTTTGTCGATCGCCATCCAGCCTTCGAGACTAAAGCGCGCGGTCTGCAGCGCGATATTGTCCTGCATCCAGCGGCCCAGCCATGGCTTAACGTCGATATCGTCCGCCTGGAGCCACACCCGCCCTTTGTTCAGCAGACCGTTTTCATCACGTAGATCCATTCGCACCTGCATCACCCCATGCTGACCGGTGAGGCTGGAGAGGCTCAGCTGTCCTTCCGCACGGTGGCGATTGTTGGTGTTCAGCCAGGTGAGCTGTGGAACGGCGAGTTCCGCGCGCTGACCGGATATCGTCAGGAAGCTCAAATGGCTGTCGCGCAGCGTAAAGTGATCGAACTGACGGAGAAAAAGATCGCCGATATGGTCGGTTTTCAGGCTCTCGCCGCCGTCGTTGGTCTGGATCGGCGAATTGGTATGAACCTGCAACTGCCAGAAGGTGAGATCGCGGAACTGCCAGCGCATATGCAGCAGGCTTTGCCAGACATCCAGCGCAAGGGTGACCCGTTTAACGGAGAGCTCGCCGCCATCTTTCAGGCCGGCGGTAATATCGCGAACGTCGAGAGTGGGGCCAAAATTCTCCCAGCTGGCCGTGAGCTTTGAGGCATTGACCGGCGAACCGGAGAGAGCGGAGATCTTTTCCAGCAACTGCGGGCGCCAGGCGTCCAGCTGCGGCAGCACGAGACGCAAACCGCTCACCAGCAGTGCGACGATAACAGTCAATGTTGCCGCGGTGAGCAGTAATATCCCGGGCAGTCGCCTCACGCCTCTCTCCTTGTCAGACTTTTACACATCATCCGTCCGTTTGTCTCTGCGTCAGCGGCGCTCGCTCCCGTGACGAGACATCGCTTCTCTGTTGCCGAACGCCTGCACAGAGACAAACCCGATGATTACATCATAACGACATCGAACTGCTCTTGATTATAGAGCGGTTCAATTTGTACTTTGACCTGTTTGCCGACAAAGATTTCGACTTCCGCCAGCGCGTGCGACTCTTCCCCTTTCAGGGTTTCCGCTACCGCAGGAGAAGCATAGACCAGGAAACGATCGGAATCGTAGGCATGGTGCACCCGCACGATCTCACGCATGATTTCATAGCACACCGTTTCGACCGACTTCACCGTACCGCGACCGTGGCAGGTAGGGCAATCCTTACACAAGACATGCTCCACGCTTTCACGGGTACGTTTACGGGTCATCTCCACCAGCCCAAGCTGGGAAAAGCCGTTAATACTGGTTTTCACCCGATCTTTGCTCAGCGCCTGTTCTAACGAATGCAGCACCCGACGGCGATGATCCTCATTATTCATATCAATGAAATCAATGATGATAATGCCGCCCAGGTTACGCAGACGCAGCTGGCGCGCGATGGCCTGGGTAGCTTCAATATTGGTATTGAAGATCGTATCGTCGAGATTACGGTGACCAACGAACGCCCCGGTGTTGATATCCACGGTGGTCATCGCTTCGGTCTGATCGATAACCAGATAGCCGCCGGACTTCAGCTCCACCTTACGCTCCAGCGCGCGCTGAATCTCATTCTCCACGTCAAAGAGATCGAAAATCGGCTGGCGGCCGCTGTAGTGCTCCAGCTTGCTGGTCATCTCCGGCATATATTCGGCGGTAAACTCCATCAGCGACTCATAGGTCAGGCGGGAGTCCACGCGGATACGGTCGAGGTGCGCATCGGCGAAATCACGCAGCACCCGCTGAGCCAGCGCCAGCTCGCCATAGAGTTGATAGCGGGTCTGCTGACGTTTCTTACGCTCCATGACCTTCGTCCAGACGCGCTTGAGATAGGCGGCATCGGCGGCCATTTCCTGTTCATGCACGCCTTCCGCGGCGGTACGAATGATAAAACCGCCCTGCTCATCGCAATAGTCGGCAACGACTTTCTTTAGCCGCTCGCGCTCGGCTTCGCTTTCGATGCGCTGCGACACGCCGACGTGTGAAGCCCCGGGCATAAATACCAGGTAGCGGGAAGGCAGCGTAATATCGGTCGTCAGGCGGGCGCCTTTGGTCCCCAGCGGATCTTTCACCACCTGCACCATCAGATCCTGGCCCTGGCGTACCAGCTCGGAAATATCGCGCACGGTGAACTGTTTTTGCTCTTCCCCGGCGACGCACTCGGTATGCGGCATAATATCTGACGCATGCAGAAATGCAGCCTTGTCCAGGCCAATATCTACAAAAGCCGCCTGCATCCCCGGCAGTACACGACTGACACGACCTTTGTAGATATTGCCTACGATTCCGCGTCGCGCTTCGCGCTCAATATGAATTTCCTGCAGAATGCCGCCATCAATATACGCAACGCGCGTCTCCGATGGCGTTACGTTAACTAATAATTCAGCCGTCATCTTTATCCCTTTTCTTCACGCAGTGAGTTAAAGTTACTCAGCAACTCATACGTTTCTACCAGCGGTAAGCCGACCACGGCGTGATAGCTGCCATTAATCTTCCTGACGAAACAGCCACCCAACCCTTGAATACCGTATGCACCTGCTTTGTCTAAAGGTTCGCCGCTGGCCACATAGCCGGCGATATCCTGCTCAGAGAGCAGGCGGAAGGTCACTTCCGTCACCACCAGGCAATCCAGCGTCTGCTGCTTATCCGCCAACGCCACGGCCGTCATCACCTGATGGGTTTTACCGGAAAGTTTGCGCAGCATCTCTGCGGCGTGCCCGGCGTCGCGCGGTTTTTCCAGCACTTCGCCGTTAAGGGTGACAATGGTATCAGCTCCCAGCACCGGCAGATCGCGCGCAGCCATCGCTACGCCAGCCTGCGCTTTTTCTCGCGCCAGACGCGCAACATAATGCTGAGCGCTCTCCTGAGTACCGCGTCGTTCCTCAATACCGGGAACCAGACGCTCAAAAGAGAGCCCCATCTGAGTCAACAGTTCCTGCCGACGCGGAGAACCTGAAGCGAGATACAGAATCGTCATATCAACCTTATTGCACCGCAAATTGCTGACGCACTTTACGCATGAGCAGGAATAACCATGGCCAGAGCACACCGTTTACTACACTACTCCAGAACACTTCCGGACGGAAAGAGACGTTGATCACTAAAAACTCTGCCCAGAAAACAACGATATCCACCGCAAGGGATAACATCATCACCACCAGCGCCTGCTGCCAGAGCGCCAGATTGCGGAACAGCTGATATTTCAGTGCCACCAGATAGGCGATGATACTTAACGATAGCGCACGCACGCCCAGCGTCGAGCCGCTGATCAGATCGAGGATAGCTCCCATCACGAAGCCCGTCCCCACGTTCACCCGATGCGGTAGGGCGAGGATCCAGTAGAGCAGGATCAGGAACACCCAGTTCGGCCGGAAGACGGTGAGATCCGCCGGCCAGGGCATAACCTGTAGCAATAGCGCGATAAGAAACGAGAGCCAGATAACCCAGCGTCCCTGGCTTCGATAACTTGCCACTATTGCCCCCCTGCAGGCAGAGGTTGCTGAGGCGGCGTCATGCCGGTGGCGGGAGCGGGCATTTGCGGCCCCATGGCGTCAGGTGCCGGCAGCACCTGCGGCATCATCTGCATCAGGCGCTCATTCGCCACGCGATGAACCTCTTCCGGGGTCATCGGGTTAGCGCCGTTACGATCGGCTCCCCACAGCAGCAGCAGATAACGCAAACGCTGCAGACCCGCCGTTGGACGCGCCTGAATGACCGTATACGCACGCTGCGTATCCAGCTTCACAGAAGAGACCACGCCGACCGGATAGCCTTCCGGGAAACGCCCGCCAAGGCCGGAAGTGACCAGCACATCGCCGACGCGAATATCGGTATTGGCCGGCAGGTGCTCCAGTTGCAGATCGTCAGTACAGCCGTTACCGGCCGCAATCACGCGGATATCGTTGCGCAGCACCTGAATCGGCAGCGCGTGCGTCGCGTCGCAGATCAGCAGCACGCGGCTGGTCATCTTCGCCACGGCCACCACCTGGCCGACCACGCCTTTGTCGCTGATGATCGGCTGGCCTTCATACACGCCGCTGGCGCTGCCTTTATCGATGACGACCTGATCGCTGTAGGGATCGTTAACCGTTGAGATGACCTGAGTCACCATCTTTTGCTCATCCTGGCGCAGCGGCGAACCCAGCAGTTCACGCAGACGCGCGTTCTCCTGTTTGTACTGACCCAGCATCAGCAAATCGCTGTTCTTCAACAGCAGTTCCTGACGCAGCGCGCGGTTTTCCAGTTCGAGCTGATCGCGGGTTGCCAGCGTTTGCGATACGCTGTCCAGCAGTTCCCGGGGACCATTTGAGATAAAGTAGAAAGGACTGACGGCTGTGTCCATGTACGTTCGAATCTGACTGAACGTACCCAGGCGGCTGTCGGCGATAATCACGCCAAGCGCCACCAGAACCGCCAGGATAAGGCGAATCTGTAGCGACGGGCCACGGCTAAAAATTGGCTTCATAGGCTATGCGTATTCTCGTGTCAGTTAAGACCGAGGGCAGCCCTCAAGGCTACCCTGGACCTTCGGCTGACTACTCTTCGCTAAACAAGTCGCCGCCGTGCATATCGATCATTTCCAGCGCTTTACCGCCGCCACGCGCGACGCAAGTCAGTGGATCTTCTGCAACTACGACAGGAATACCTGTCTCTTCCATCAACAGACGGTCGAGGTTGCGCAGCAGCGCGCCACCGCCAGTCAGAACCATACCACGCTCGGAGATATCGGAAGCCAGCTCCGGCGGGCACTGTTCCAGCGCCACCATCACCGCGCTGACGATACCGGTCAGCGGCTCCTGCAGCGCTTCAAGAATTTCGTTCGAGTTCAGGGTGAAGCCACGGGGTACACCTTCAGCCAGGTTGCGCCCGCGAACTTCGATTTCACGCACTTCATCGCCCGGGTAAGCCGAACCAATTTCATGCTTAATACGTTCTGCCGTCGCTTCACCGATCAGGGAACCGTAGTTACGACGCACATAATTAATCACGGCTTCATCGAAACGGTCGCCGCCGATACGCACGGATGAGGAGTAAACTACCCCGTTCAGGGAGATGACCGCGACTTCGGTGGTACCGCCACCAATATCCACCACCATCGAACCGGTTGCTTCAGAAACCGGTAAGCCAGCACCGATCGCAGCCGCCATCGGCTCTTCGATCAGAAACACTTCACGAGCGCCAGCGCCCTGAGCAGATTCACGAATCGCACGACGCTCAACCTGGGTCGCGCCGACCGGCACGCACACCAGAACACGCGGGCTTGGACGCATGAAGCTATTGCTATGCACCTGTTTAATAAAGTGTTGGAGCATTTTTTCGGTAACGAAGAAGTCGGCGATCACGCCGTCTTTCATCGGGCGAATCGCCGCGATATTGCCCGGTGTACGCCCGAGCATCTGCTTCGCTTCATGACCAACTGCAGCGACGCTTTTCGGCGAACCGGCACGATCCTGACGAATGGCCACAACGGAAGGCTCATTCAATACGATGCCTTGTCCTTTTACATAGATAAGGGTATTCGCGGTACCCAGGTCAATGGACAGGTCATTGGAAAACATGCCACGAAATTTTTTTAACATACTAAGGGATAATCCTGAAAGCTGGGGCGGAAAACAAAATCCGCTTACTTTACCAACCACACGCAGCAGCGACAAGGCGCAAAAATCATCTGCTACGGTGAAAATTAGTGCAGTTCATTTCCTTCGTTACAAATTTACCGGTCCATTCAGTGCTGAAATCTTCAACAGCGCTCCGCGCTTGAATCTGTAACCCGTCAAAGGTTATTAACTGGCATTTACATTGCGATAATCCGGCAGGTAGACAAGCACACCCCCTTCACTATGGCGCGCGTTATTCTACGTGAAATCACGCTAAACGGCAGATCAAACCGAGTATCTTTGCGAATATTTTTTCACATTTGTGTCAAGTGGCTGTGAGGCGGCAAAAAATTCTCCCTGACCACCGGTCACACCGCATTGAGACAGCACCTGCCACTCGCTGCGACTGCGTACCCCGGTTGCAAAAACCTGGACCGGCATGCCTTTACAGGCCTCCACCAGGCTCTGAACCAACAGCTGGTTCTCACTGCGTTTTTCGATATTGCGCGACAGCCCCTGATGCAGCTTAATCACCTCGACGTCCAACTGCTTGATCCAGCTGGTTCCAACCAGCGTTAATCCGGCCTGAACAACGGCAACCCGGATGCCCAAAGCATTCACCAGGCGCATTACCGGTTGTAAGCGGCCGATATATTGACAAACATCTGCCTCTGCAAGTTCAAAAATAATCCGTCGACGTTGCGATTTTTCACACTGCATCAAGGTATCGCGCAGCCAGCGCTGAAATCGCGGGCGGATCAACGACTCCACCGTCACCTGCAAAGCCAGGTTTTCTTCCGGCCAAAAGCTTAAAAACGGCAGCAAGCGCGTAATCTGCAGGCGGTCATACTCTTCCGCCAGGCCAAACTGCTGCACCATCGGCATGTATTCCGCCGCGATCACCTCTTCCGTACCGTCATACAACCGGGACATCAGTTCACGATGATGGACGCGGCCATCGCGGGTGACGGCTGGCTTCTGATACAGCCGCGGTCCGCCGCGGCTGAGCATTTGTTCAATCAGCGTACGCCAGCGGACGTTACCGCGCCCTTTCTCCGGCAACGAATCATCGTAAACCGCCCAGCTATTGCTGCCCTGCAGCACCGCGTTACGCGTTGCTGCCTCGGCATGCTCCATCACCTGAGCCGGGGTTTGCCCGCTGCGGAAGGCGCAGATACCGATGTGCATCATGTCATCGCGGTCCAGAATCCGCGTCGGAGGCAGCGCATCCATCGCTTTTAACAGCTGCCCGGCGATGCTATCGGCCTCTTTTAAGGTACGGTGCGGCAGCAGAACGGTGAAATCGCTCCGGTGGTAGCGCGCCAGCAGCGCCCCCGGATAGCGCATAATAAAAGTAGAAAGCAAATTGATGAGCGTAAAGTAATGTTCTTCCGCGGCGGCCCGTCCCCAGTTATCGCGCAGCAGATCGAATTCCGGAAGGCGGATCATCATCACGATGCCGTACGAACCAACCTTCTCCTGATCTTCCAGCTGGGTGGCCAGCTGATTGTCAAAGAACAGGCGATTATTGAGCCCGGTTTTGGTGTCCTGCGCGGCATAAGAACGAATAAGCGTATCCATGCGGCTGCGCTGATCGCTGGCAAACTGCAGTTCGGATAGCAGCATATCCAGCGCGCTGCTGGTACTCGCCGGCCATTCGTGTACCGACCCTCGCACCTGCGGCCCGCGTTCACCGTTGAGAATACGCGCCGCGCGCACCTCAAGCAGCTCCTGCCCCGCCAGCTGACGGCGGATCCAGCGGACGGAGAAAAAGATAACCAGCACCATAAAGCCAATGGCGACCGATAGCGGCGCGGTGATATGCAGCGAGCGGAAGTAATTGACCATCGGATCGAGATAGACCAGATGGATCGTCATGCCAGGGTGCTTTAGCGACGGCACCGTGATGTCGCGAAACTGATTATTGCTGCCCGGCGGGCGATAGCTTCCGCTACGCGAATGGTTGTAGACCGGCTTGCCGTTGAGCAGGAAGTCAACGTGGACGACCTCCACCGGTGTCATCAGCTCATCCATCTGCGGTTCGAGCGACGCAAAGGAGGAAGAGACCAGACGGTTATCCAGCATCGTCGCCACGGCCTGGACGCGATTCTCCATTTTCTGCTGGATACCGTTATAAAAACTCAGCGAAGCACCTATAAGCGTAACAAAGATGGTCAGGCTGGTAAGCAGCGTGACAAATGCTGAGAACTTCGTCGTTAATCGCATCCCTGTGTTAACTCCGCGAGTGAATGACCGCCCGATAGATATTCAGGCACCGGTACTGGCGCTTTACCTAAAGTAAGCACTAACTTTCTAAAGCGCGAGGCATACTATCAAAGCTGACGTTTCTGGCAATTTATTGCGTTATGTCGGCGTAATAATGCCGATAGCGAGTATAGTCTGCAGTAAAATTTTTCCAATCTTTGCACAAATAAGGACCCGCAGATGCAGGCTTTAATATTAGAACAGCAGGATGGCAAAACAATCTCTTCGGTGCAAACCATTGACGCCGGGCAGCTTCCGGCGGGTGATGTTACCGTCGATATTCAATGGTCAAGCCTCAACTATAAAGATGCGCTGGCCATTACCGGCAAGGGAAAAATCATCCGCAACTTTCCGATGATTCCTGGCATCGATTTCGCCGGCACCGTCCACGCCAGTGAAGATCCGCGCTTCCACTGCGGCCAGCAGGTGCTGCTCACCGGCTGGGGCGTGGGTGAAACCCACTGGGGCGGCCTGGCCGAGCGCGCACGCGTGAAAGGCGACTGGCTGGTGGCCATGCCAGACGGTCTTGATGGCCGCAAAGCGATGGTTATTGGGACCGCGGGTTTCACCGCCATGCTGTGCGTCATGGCGTTAGAAGATGCCGGTATCCGTCCACAGGAGGGTGAAATCATCGTGACGGGCGCTAGCGGCGGCGTCGGCAGCACGGCGGTCGCCCTGCTGCATCGTCTGGGATATCAGGTCGTTGCGGTTTCCGGCCGCGAAAGCACTCATGCATACCTGAAAAGCCTCGGCGCGCAGCGTATTCTCGGTCGCGACGAATTTGCCGAATCCCGTCCGCTGGAGAAGCAGCTGTGGGCCGGAGCGATTGATACCGTCGGGGATAAAGTGCTGGCGAAGGTGCTGGCGCAGATGAACTATGGCGGCTGCGTCGCCGCCTGCGGTCTGGCCGGGGGGTTCGCGCTGCCGACCACGGTGATGCCTTTTATTCTGCGTAACGTGCGCCTGCAGGGCGTGGATTCGGTCATGACGCCGCCCGCGCGCCGCGCAGAAGCCTGGCAACGGCTGGTTCGCGACCTGCCGGATTCGTTCTTCGCCGAAAGCGCCACGGAAATTACCCTCGCAGAAGCCCCGGCATTCGCCGACAAGATCATGAACAACCAGATCCAGGGTCGGACGCTGGTGAAGATCGCCTAATCTGCAATTTTTCGTGACATATTCGCGATAAATCTCCGCCTCCGTCATGCTTAGGAAAAAGCATGCCGGAGGATGTCATGAAACCGAAGAAACTCACGGAAGCCGACGTAACGGCAGAATCCGTTTTTATGCTGCAACGCCGCCAGGTCCTGAAAACCCTGGGCATTACCGCGACAGCCCTTTCGCTTTCCCCCACGGCGCGGGCCGATCTCCTGGACTGGTTCAAAGGCCACGATCGCCCGCCGGCTCCGGCAGGTAAAGCGTTGACGTTCAACAAGCCTGCGGAATGGCAAAGTACGCTGGCGCTCACGCCGGAAGATAAAGTCTCTGGTTACAACAACTACTATGAATTTGGTCTGGATAAGGCCGACCCGGCGGCCAACGCCGGCAGCCTGCGTACCGATCCCTGGACCCTCACCATCGGCGGCGAGGTCGCCAAACCGCTGACGCTCGATCATGACGATTTGACCAAACGCTTTCCGCTGGAAGAGCGTATTTATCGGATGCGCTGCGTCGAGGCCTGGTCGATGGTGGTGCCATGGGTAGGATTTCCGCTGCATAAGCTGCTGGCGCTGGTTGAACCCACCAGCAATGCCCGCTTTGTGGCGTTTAAAACCGTCTATGCGCCAGACCAGATGCCGGGACAGAAGGACCGCTTTATCGGCGGCGGGCTGGCTTATCCCTATGTTGAAGGGCTACGGCTGGATGAAGCCATGCATCCCCTGACGCTATTGAGCGTCGGCGTCTACGGGAAGGCGCTGCCGCCGCAAAACGGCGCGCCGGTGCGCCTCACGGTTCCCTGGAAATATGGCTTTAAAGGCATCAAGTCCATCGTCAGTATTGAACTGACCCGCGAACGTCCGCCAACGACCTGGAATCTGGCCGGGCCGGATGAATATGGCTTTTATGCCAACGTCAATCCGCATGTCGATCATCCGCGCTGGTCGCAGGCCACGGAGCGCTTTATCGGTTCAGGCGGCGTGCTCGATGTTAAGCGTCAGCCGACGTTGCTCTTCAACGGCTATGCTGAAGAGGTGGCATCGCTCTATCGGGGTCTGAATCTGCGGGAGAATTACTAGTGCGCCTGAGCGTAAAACAGATTACCTGGCTGAAGGTCCTTCTCCATCTGGCCGGTTTTTTACCCTTTATCTGGCTCTTCTGGGCCGCACAACAGGGCTACTTTAGCGCCGACCCGGCAAAAGATATTCAACACTTTACCGGTAGGATGGCTCTTAAATTTCTGCTCGCGACCTTGCTTGTCTCGCCGCTGGCGCGCTACGCTAAACAACCTTTATTGATTCTCACCCGGCGTTTATTGGGACTATGGTGTTTTGCCTGGGCGACGCTGCATCTCACCAGTTATACCTTGCTGGAGTTAGGTATCAACAACCTGGCGCTGCTGGGTTCGGAGTTAGTCAGCCGGCCATATCTGACGTTGGGGTTGATCAGCTGGCTGATTTTACTGGCGCTGGCCGCGACCTCTACGCAGGCTGTACAACGAAAATTAGGCCGACGTTGGCAAACGCTGCATAACTTCGTCTATCTGGCAGCGATCCTTGTCCCTATCCACTATTGGTGGTCGGTGAAGATATTATCCCCGCAGCCGGTGATTTACATCGTGCTCGCCGCCTTGCTCTTAGCATGGCGTTACAAGAAGTTCCGCCTGTGGTGGCGATAACCCACAGATATGTGCAGTTTCCCGCAGATCTTTTATCAGCCGCGACTCTTTTAACGATAGCGGTTGATAATCTTCCCTGATAAGACCAGTATTTAGCTGCCAATTGCTACGAAATCGTTATAATGTGCGACTTTGGTTTTCCTGACGGGGTTTTCTGACCCTGAAAAGGTGACAAGCGCGCATCGAAGGTATATTTTGTTTTTTACCCGAAAATGGCAGGAGATAGCCACGTAATGGCTGACAAGTTTCGCATTTTGCTTTTAAACGGACCTAACCTTAACATGCTTGGTACACGCGAGCCTGAGAAGTATGGCACCCTTAAGCTTTCTGAGATTGTTAACCGTCTGGAATCAGAAGCTTCGGCTCTGAACGTGGCGCTGGATCACCTGCAATCCAATGCGGAGTTCGCGCTCATCGACCGAATTCATCAGGCTAAAGACACTGTGGACTATATCCTGATTAATCCGGCCGCGTTTACGCACACCAGCGTGGCTATCCGCGATGCGTTACTTGCGGTGAGCATCCCGTTTATCGAGATTCACCTGAGCAACGTACATGCACGCGAACCGTTCCGCCACCACTCTTATCTGTCGGATATCGCCGCGGGCGTTATCTGCGGACTGGGTGCGGACGGCTATTCATACGCTTTACAGACGGCGGTAAAACGCCTGTCACAATCACACTAAACAAAGAGTACGGAACCCACTCATGGATATTCGTAAGATTAAAAAGCTGATCGAGCTGGTTGAAGAATCAGGCATCTCCGAACTGGAAATTTCTGAAGGCGAAGAGTCTGTACGCATCAGCCGCGCCGCGCCGAATGCAAGCTACCCGGTAATGCAGCAGGCTTATGCCGCGCCAATGATGCAGGCTCAGGCACCGGCTGCAGCAGCACCGGCCGCCGCTGCTCAGGCAGAAGCACCGGCGAAAGCGGAATTCAGTGGTCACATCGTACGTTCCCCGATGGTCGGTACTTTCTACCGCACCCCGAGCCCGGACGCCAAAGCGTTTGTGGAAGTCGGCCAGAAAGTTAACGTGGGCGACACCCTGTGCATCGTCGAAGCGATGAAAATGATGAACCAGATCGAAGCCGATAAATCCGGCGTGGTGAAAGCCATTCTGATCGAAAGTGGCCAACCGGTAGAATTTGATGAGCCGCTGGTAGTCATCGAGTAACGAGGCGAACATGCTGGATAAAATTGTTATCGCCAACCGTGGCGAGATTGCACTGCGTATCCTGCGTGCCTGTAAAGAACTGGGCATCAAGACCGTTGCTGTGCACTCCACTGCGGATCGCGATTTAAAACACGTATTGTTAGCGGATGAAACGGTCTGTATCGGCCCGGCTCCGTCCGTAAAAAGCTATCTGAATATCCCGGCGATCATCAGCGCGGCTGAAATCACCGGCGCGGTGGCGATTCACCCGGGCTACGGTTTTCTCTCCGAGAACGCCAACTTTGCCGAGCAGGTAGAACGTTCAGGCTTTATCTTTATCGGGCCAAAAGCCGACACCATTCGTCTGATGGGCGACAAAGTGTCGGCAATTACCGCCATGAAGAAAGCCGGCGTTCCAACCGTTCCAGGCTCTGACGGCCCGCTGGGCGACGACATGGATGCTAACCGCGCCCATGCGAAACGCATCGGCTACCCGGTGATTATCAAAGCTTCCGGCGGCGGCGGCGGTCGCGGTATGCGCGTGGTGCGCAGCGATGCTGAACTGGCGCAATCCATCTCCATGACCAAAGCTGAAGCGAAAGCGGCTTTCAGCAACGACATGGTTTACATGGAAAAATACCTGGAAAATCCTCGTCACATCGAGATCCAGGTACTGGCTGACGGCCAGGGCAACGCTATCTATCTGGCTGAACGCGACTGTTCGATGCAGCGTCGTCACCAGAAAGTGGTCGAAGAAGCGCCGGCGCCGGGCATTACCCCGGAACTGCGTCGTTACATCGGCGAGCGCTGCTCCAAAGCGTGTATCGATATCGGCTACCGCGGGGCAGGTACTTTTGAGTTCCTGTTTGAAAACGGCGAGTTCTACTTCATTGAAATGAACACCCGTATTCAGGTTGAACACCCGGTTACCGAAATGATCACCGGCGTGGACCTGATCAAAGAGCAGCTGCGTATTGCTGCCGGTCAGCCGCTGTCCATCAAGCAAGAAGAAGTCCAGGTTCGTGGCCATGCGGTGGAATGCCGTATTAACGCCGAAGACCCGAACACCTTCCTGCCGAGCCCGGGTAAAATTACCCGCTTCCACGCGCCGGGCGGTTTTGGCGTACGCTGGGAGTCTCATATCTACGCAGGCTACACCGTACCTCCGTACTATGACTCAATGATTGGCAAGCTGATCTGCTACGGCGAGACCCGTGATGTCGCGATTTCACGCATGAAAAATGCGCTGCAGGAACTGATTATCGACGGTATCAAAACCAACGTCGATCTGCAGATTCGCATCATGAATGACGAGCACTTCCAGCATGGTGGAACCAACATCCACTATCTGGAGAAAAAACTCGGCATGCAGGAAAAATAATCCTGCATGCACAGCAAAAGGCCGGATCATCCGGCCTTTTTTCTTTTTCTCTCTCGTGATCTTGTCCATGCGGTACAATCCCCGCTTTCTTCATCCACCTGGGACTAAAAAATGGACAAACGGTTTGTTCAGGCCCACAAAGAAGCGCGCTGGGCGCTGTGGCTGACCCTTCTCTATCTTGCCGCCTGGCTGGCTGCAGCCTATCTACCGGGTAATGGAATCGGTATAACCGGCCTGCCGCACTGGTTCGAAATGGCCTGCCTGCTGGTGCCCCTGCTGTTTACTTTGCTGTGCTGGGCGATGGTACGGTTCATCTTCCGCGATATCCCTCTGGAGGATAACGATGCAGCTTGAAATCATCGTCGTGCTAATAGCCTACCTGGGCGTGGTATTCGGTCTGTCCATCTACGCCATGCGTAAACGCAGCGAGGGCAGCTTCCTGAGCGAGTACTTCCTCGGTAGCCGCTCGATGGGCGGCTTTGTCCTGGCCATGACGCTGACCGCCACCTATATCAGCGCCAGCTCGTTTATCGGTGGCCCGGGGGCCGCTTACAAATACGGACTCGGCTGGGTCCTGCTGGCGATGATCCAGGTCCCGACGATCTGGCTCTCTTTGGGGATCCTCGGGAAAAAATTCGCGATCCTCGCCCGGCGCTACAACGCCATCACGCTCAACGATATGCTGCAGGCTCGCTATCAGAGTCGGGCGGTGGTCTGGATAGCCAGCGTCAGCCTGCTGGTCGCCTTCGTCGGGGCCATCGCCGTACAGTTTATCGGCGGCGCGCGCCTGCTGGAGACTGCTGCGGGCATTAAGTATGAAACCGGCCTGCTGATCTTCGGCATTACCATCGCGCTGTATACGGCGTTTGGCGGCTTTCGCGCCAGCGTGCTGAACGACACCATGCAAGGTATGGTTATGCTGATTGGAACCATCGTGCTGCTGGTGGGTGTCGTACACGCGGCTGGCGGCCTGCATCATGCGGTGGATACCCTGCAGCAAATCAACCCGCAGCTGGTGTCGCCCGAAGGCGTAGGCGACATTCTGACCCCCACCTTTATGACGTCGTTCTGGGTGCTGGTCTGTTTTGGCGTGATTGGCCTGCCGCATACCGCCGTGCGTTGTATCTCTTATAAAGACAGCAAAGCCGTCCACCGTGGGATCATTATCGGTACCGTGGTTGTCGCCTTGCTGATGTTTGGTATGCACCTGGCGGGGGCGCTCGGTCGCGCGGTACTGCCGGATCTGACCGTCCCGGATCAGGTGATCCCGACCTTGATGGTGCAGGTTTTGCCACCGTGGGCCGCCGGGCTGTTTCTGGCCGCACCGATGGCAGCGATCATGTCGAACGTGAACGCCCATTTATTGCAGGCATCGGCTACGATCATTAAAGATCTTTGGCTGAGCGCACAGCCGACCAAAAGACACAATGAGCTGAAGCTAAAACGGATCTCAACGGCCACCACGCTGGTGCTAGGGATCCTGATGATGCTGGCAGCATGGCGACCACCGGAAATGATTATCTGGTTGAACCTGCTGGCCTTCGGCGGCCTGGAAGCGGTGTTTTTATGGCCGCTGGTGCTGGGGCTGTACTGGGAGCGTGCAAACGCCGCCGGCGCGCTCAGTGCCATGCTCGTGGGTGGCGTACTGTATGCCGTACTCGCAACATTCAATATTCAGTACCTGGGCTTTCATCCGATTGTGCCCTCGCTGCTGCTAAGTTTGCTGGCTTTTGTGGCGGGTAACCGTTTTGGTCAACCCGTACCACCGGCCCCCCTTATGACTACTGACAAATAAAGAGTTTTGCTATGCCTTGGATCCAACTGAAACTGAATACCACCGGCGCACATGCGGAAGAGTTAAGCGACGCGCTGATGGAGGCCGGCGCGGTCTCCATCACCTTCCAGGATACTCACGATACGCCGGTATTCGAACCGCTGCCGGGTGAAACTCGTCTGTGGGGAGACACGGACGTTATCGGCCTGTTTGATGCCGAAAGCGATATGCATGAAGTGGTGGCTATTCTTGAGCAGCACCCGCTGCTGGGCGCTGGTTTCGCGCATAAAATCGAACAGCTGGAAGATAAAGACTGGGAACGTGAGTGGATGGATAACTTCCACCCGATGCGTTTTGGCGAGCGGCTGTGGATTTGCCCAAGCTGGCGTGAAGTCCCGGATGAAAATGCGGTCAACGTCATGCTGGATCCGGGTCTGGCATTTGGTACCGGAACTCACCCGACAACGTCGCTCTGCCTGCAGTGGCTGGATGGTCTGGACCTGACCGGTAAAACAATTATCGACTTCGGCTGTGGCTCGGGCATTCTGGCGATTGCCGCGTTGAAACTTGGCGCGGCGAAAGCGATTGGCATCGATATCGACCCACAGGCGATTCAGGCCAGCCGCGATAACGCCGAACGTAACGGCGTCTCCGAGCGTCTGGAACTTTATCTACCGCAGGATCAGCCAGAAGCCCTCAGCGCCGATGTCGTGGTCGCCAACATTCTGGCAGGCCCATTACGTGAGTTAGCCCCGTTAATCAGCGTGCTGCCCGTTTCAGGCGGCCTGCTGGGCCTTTCCGGTATTCTCGCCAGCCAGGCGGAAAGCGTCTGCGAAGCCTATGCCGAGCGCTTTACCCTCGACCCGGTGGAGGAAAAAGAAGAGTGGTGCCGAATTACCGGCCAGAGAACGTAACCGTGGAATGCGGCCTGCGGGCCGCATTTTTGTTTCCAGTAGCCACCGAATGATGCCAGGAAATGAGAGCCAGATCGCATTACGAAGCACTTTTTTGGCTACAAAAACAGCGTTTTATGCCGTCTGCAGCCACCTTTTTCTAAGAAAAATCGAGAAGTTTTGCGATTTTATAAATGGACACAAATTATCCACTGGCGATTAACGCAATGATTAATATAATAATTTACTCATCGCTTTTACGTTCATCCTGGATTCATTGATCTGTGACAGAGGATTGTTCAAAGTTTGGCCTTTCATCTCGTGCAAAAAATGCGTAATATACGCCGCCTTGCAGTCACAGTATGGTCATTTCTTAACTCATGCGCATCGGACACTATCAGCTCAGAAATCGCCTGATCGCAGCGCCTATGGCTGGCATTACTGACAGACCATTCCGGACGCTGTGCTATGAGATGGGAGCCGGTTTAACCGTTTCCGAGATGATGTCCTCCAACCCGCAGGTTTGGGAGAGTGACAAGTCTCGTTTACGGATGGTGCACGTTGATGAGCCCGGTATTCGTACCGTGCAAATCGCCGGTAGCGTACCGGAAGAGATGGCCGCAGCCGCCCGTATTAACGTGGAAAGCGGCGCCCAGATTATTGATATCAATATGGGGTGCCCGGCGAAAAAGGTGAATCGCAAGCTCGCAGGTTCAGCCCTCTTGCAGTATCCCGAGCAGGTGAAGTTAATCCTGACGGCGGTCGTCAAGGCAGTGGACGTTCCCGTGACACTCAAGATTCGCACCGGTTGGGAGCCGGAACACCGTAACTGTGTAGAAATTGCCCAACTGGCTGAAGAGTGTGGCATTCAGGCTCTGACTATTCACGGACGCACACGCGCCTGTTTGTTTAACGGAGACGCTGAATACGACAGTATTCGGGCAGTTAAGCAGAAAGTTTCCATTCCGGTTATCGCGAATGGTGACATTACTGACCCGCTTAAAGCCAGAGCCGTGCTCGACTATACGGGGGCAGATGCCCTTATGATAGGCCGCGCGGCTCAGGGAAGACCCTGGATCTTTCGGGAAATCCAGCATTATCTGGACACTGGGGAGCTGCTGCCCCCGCTGCCATTGGCAGAGGTTAAGCGTTTGCTTTGCGCGCATGTTCGGGAATTGCATGACTTTTATGGCCAGGCAAAAGGGTACCGAATTGCACGTAAGCACGTCTCCTGGTATCTACAGGAGCACGCCCCAAATGACCAGTTTCGGCGCACATTCAACGCCATAGAGGATGCCAGCGATCAGCTGGAGGCGTTGGAGGCATACTTCGAAAATTTTGCGTAAACAGAAATAAAGAGCTGACAGAACTATGTTCGAACAACGCGTAAATTCTGACGTACTGACCGTTTCTACCGTTAACTCTCAGGACCAGGTAACTCAAAAACCCCTGCGTGACTCGGTTAAACAGGCACTGAAGAACTATTTTGCTCAACTGAATGGTCAGGATGTGAATGACCTGTATGAGCTAGTACTGGCTGAAGTTGAACAGCCCCTGTTGGACATGGTGATGCAATACACCCGTGGTAACCAGACCCGTGCGGCCCTGATGATGGGCATCAACCGCGGTACTCTGCGTAAGAAACTGAAAAAATACGGCATGAACTGATACTAATCAGTTAATTGCTTGTTTTAAAAGGCGCTCTTCGGCATGGGGAAGCGCCTTTTTACTCTCTGACGTTTTTTTCTCATCCCCTCTCTGCCTTCATTCCCATAATACTTATTGCTGCGGTTCCCTTTCCTCCCGGAATAACGTCATACTGTCCATGATGGTAATGACCTGAAACCACTTAATAAACGTCGTCAGGCGCTCCCTGGTCACATTCTCCGCCTTTATTCCGATCGAACAGTATCTGTTTGACCCTTATGGGCCTGAGGGCCTCTACGGCCATTATGGGAACACGTTTAGCTCCCCGTCCTGACGAGTAATCTGAAGCCGCCATTCCCTTTCTTTTGGCCAACGATATGACGAGACGACGATTTAAAAATCAATCTGTTATATCAAGATCTCAGTAATTACGCGGTTTTCTGCGCTATTTCATTATTTTATTCCGCATATTTCCCACATAATTCCCCACTTATCTCCATGATATTTACGCCGGTCATACATTGAGATTATTTCAGCTAGCTGGCGGTTATCGTGTCGATGGTAAAATAGGCCATTCCGTACCGTATCGCAGCCGATACCACCTGACGGATTATTCAGAGGTCTTATTATTGTTACCAACGGTGCGAAAGTGATCCATATCCGACGCCTGAAATTAGATCCAGGGGTTAATCTGCTCTCCTGATTCGGGAGAGCTTATGGTCACT
>NZ_JBJDNH010000029.1:0-75392 GCF_044900465.1 Klebsiella sp. NPDC088457
TCAACTCGGGGAGCCTGACCGAAAACAGCAAGGAGCTACTGACTCGATTTGAAAACTTCGATATCAACGTGCTGCGTCGCGAACGCGGCGTGAAGCTGGAACTGATCAACCCGCCGGAAGAGGCGTTCGTTGACGGGCGTCTGATCCGTTCTCTGCAGGCCAACCTGTTTGCCGTGCTGCGCGATATCCTGTTCGTTTACGGGCAGATTCACAACACCGTGCGCTTCCCGAATCTCGACCTCGAAAGCTCGGTCCATATCACCAACCTGGTGTTTTCGATTCTGCGTAACGCCCGCGCCCTGCACGTCGGCGAAGCGCCGAATATGATTGTCTGCTGGGGCGGCCACTCGATCAACGAAAACGAATATCTGTACGCCCGCCGCGTGGGGACCCAGCTGGGTCTGCGCGAGCTGAACATCTGCACCGGCTGCGGCCCGGGAGCGATGGAAGCGCCGATGAAAGGCGCCGCGGTCGGCCACGCCCAGCAGCGTTACAAAGACAGCCGTTTCATCGGCATGACCGAACCGTCCATTATTGCCGCCGAGCCGCCGAACCCGCTGGTCAACGAGCTGCTGATCATGCCGGATATCGAAAAACGTCTTGAGGCGTTTGTGCGCATCGCCCACGGCATTATTATCTTCCCGGGCGGCGTTGGCACGGCGGAAGAGCTGCTTTACCTGCTGGGTATTTTGATGCACCCGGCCAACAAGGCGCAGGTGCTGCCGCTGATCCTCACCGGGCCGAAAGAGAGCGCCGACTATTTCCGCGTGCTGGATGAGTTCATCGTGCATACGCTGGGCGAATCGGCCCGTCGCCACTACCGCATCATCATCGACGACGCCAGCGAAGTGGCGCGGCAGATGAAGAAAGCGATGCCGCTGGTGAAAGAGAGCCGCCGGGAAACCGACGATGCCTATAGCTTTAACTGGTCGATTCGCATTACCCCGGACCTGCAAATGCCGTTCGATCCGACGCACGAAAACATGGCCAACCTCAAGCTCTACCCGGATCAACCGGTCGAGATGCTGGCGGCCGATCTGCGTCGCGCGTTCTCCGGCATCGTGGCCGGTAACGTCAAAGAGGTGGGGATCCAGGCGATTGAAAAATTTGGTCCCTACAAGCTGCATGGCGATCCGCAGATGATGCGCCGGATGGACGATCTGCTGCAGGGCTTCGTCGCCCAGCATCGTATGAAGCTCCCGGGCGGTACCGCCTATATTCCGTGTTACGAAATCTGTTCCTGATAGTGAGTTAACCTGCATCCCGGGTCACGGCGCCGAACGCCTGACCCGGCTTTCCTCCCCCTTCCTCTCTCCTTTTCCCCCTGCCCTGGGTTCGTTCCGTTATGAATACATTGCGACATTTTTACATAGCCAATCGTTTGCGTTTCCAGAACAGGCGATAAATATCACTAGGAAAAATGTATTTAATCGACAAAACATCGTCAGTATCGCCTTTTTACAGTAAAAACATCGTTATTCCGCACCCCTGCTTTTATCTCATATCCTGTAAATGTTAGCCTTCGCGCCACAAATATCTGGCTGATCACCAGAAACAGTCTGTTGAACTAAAAATACACACATAGAAAGTGGATTATTGCAATTGGGATCGCGATCACTGATGCATTTCCCACATAAATGTATCTTTCCGCCCCACTTGTTACGGAGAAAATCACTATAAAACCGTAATCAAACGAATTTCATATTACTTAATTGATATTAATCATTATATTTGGTCGCTTCCTCCAGGAGATACAGATGGAAACCACTCAAACCAGCACTATCGTTTCGGGTGAAACTCGCAGCGGTTGGCGCAAAACCGATACCATGTGGATGCTGGGCCTGTACGGCACGGCGATCGGCGCGGGCGTTTTGTTCCTGCCGATTAATGCCGGCGTCGGCGGGATGATCCCGCTGATTATCATGGCAATCCTTGCCTTCCCGATGACCTTTTTCGCCCACCGCGGAATGACCCGTTTTGTGCTTTCCGGCAAGAATCCGGGCGAGGACATCACCGAAGTGGTCGAAGAACACTTCGGCGTCGGCGCAGGCAAGCTGATTACCCTGCTCTACTTCTTCGCCATCTACCCGATCCTGTTGGTTTATAGCGTGGCTATCACTAACACCGTCGAAAGCTTCATGACGCATCAGCTGCAGATGACGGCGCCGCCGCGGGCCATTCTCTCCCTGATTCTGATCGTCGGAATGATGACCATCGTTCGTTTCGGCGAGCAGATGATCGTTAAGGCGATGAGCATTCTGGTGTTCCCGTTCGTGATCGCCCTGATGATCCTGGCGCTGTATCTGATTCCTCAGTGGAACGGCGCGGCGCTGGAAACGCTCTCCCTGAGCAGCGCCACCGCCACCGGCAACGGCCTGTGGATGACCCTGTGGCTGGCGATTCCGGTAATGGTGTTCTCCTTTAACCATTCGCCGATCATCTCCTCCTTCGCCGTGGCGAAACGTGAAGAGTACGGCGAAGGCGCGGAGAAGAAGTGCTCCAGCATCCTGGCGCGCGCTCACATCATGATGGTGCTGACCGTGATGTTCTTCGTCTTCAGCTGCGTACTGAGCCTCTCTCCGGCCGATCTGGCAGAGGCAAAAGCGCAGAACATCTCGATTCTCTCCTATCTGGCGAACCACTTTAATGCGCCGGTGATTGCCTGGATGGCGCCGATCATTGCGATGATTGCCATCACCAAATCGTTCCTCGGCCACTACCTGGGGGCGCGCGAAGGCTTTAACGGCATGGTGATTAAGTCGCTGCGTGGTAAAGGCAAAACCATCGAAATCAACAAACTGAACAAAATCACGGCGCTGTTCATGCTGATCACCACCTGGATTGTGGCGACGCTGAACCCGAGCATTCTCGGGATGATCGAAACCCTGGGCGGCCCGATTATCGCGATGATTCTGTTCCTGATGCCGATGTACGCTATCCAGAAAGTCCCGGCAATGCGCAAATACAGCGGCCACGTCAGCAACGTCTTCGTGGTGATTATGGGCCTGATTGCTATCTCCGCGATTTTCTACTCTCTGTTCAGCTAATCTCCCCCCGCGCCGCCAGCAGGCGGCGCGCTTCCCGACAGTACTGGATGCATTATGATCAGCGTATTCGATATTTTTAAAATCGGCATTGGCCCTTCCAGCTCCCATACCGTTGGACCAATGAAGGCGGGCAAACAATTCACGGACGACCTTATCGCGCGCGGGCTGCTTGCCGACGTCACCGAGGTCGTTGTCGACGTGTACGGTTCTCTTTCCCTGACCGGCAAAGGGCACCATACCGACATCGCGATTATTATGGGTCTTGCAGGCAACCTGCCTGACAGCGTTGATATTGACGCTATCCCGGCGTTTATTCAGGACGTCAACACCCACGGACGCCTGATGCTGGCGAACGGCCAGCAGGAAGTCGCCTTCCCGGTCGATCGGTGCATGAATTTCCATGCCGACAACCTGTCGCTGCATGAAAACGGCATGCGGATTACCGCTCTGGGCGGCGACAAGGTGCTCTACAGCCAGACCTACTACTCCATTGGCGGCGGCTTTATTGTCGATGAACAACACTTCGGCCAGAGCAATGAAGCTCCGGTGGAAGTGCCCTATCCGTATAAAAACGCGGCGGATCTGCAAAGGCACTGCCGTGAAACCGGGCTCTCGCTTTCCGGCCTGATGATGCAAAACGAACTGGCTTTGCACAGCAAAGAGCAGCTGGAGCAGCACTTCGCCGCCGTCTGGGAAGTGATGAGCGGCGGTATCGAGCACGGAATCACTACCGAAGGCGTTTTGCCGGGCAAGCTGCGCGTCCCGCGCCGCGCCGCCGCCCTGCGCCGGATGCTGGTCAGCCAGGACAATACCAACAGCGACCCGATGGCGGTGGTTGACTGGATCAACATGTTTGCTCTGGCGGTGAACGAAGAGAATGCCGCCGGCGGCCGCGTGGTGACTGCGCCGACCAACGGTGCCTGCGGTATCGTGCCGGCGGTGCTGGCCTATTACGACAAGTTTATCCGTAAGGTCAATGCCAATTCACTGGCACGTTACCTGCTGGTGACCAGCGCGATTGGCTCACTGTACAAGATGAACGCCTCGATTTCCGGCGCCGAAGTGGGCTGCCAGGGTGAAGTCGGCGTGGCCTGTTCGATGGCGGCGGCCGGTCTCACCGAGCTGCTGGGCGGTAGCCCGGGCCAGGTGTGTATCGCAGCGGAAATTGGCATGGAGCACAATCTGGGTCTGACCTGCGATCCGGTTGCCGGCCAGGTACAGGTTCCCTGCATCGAGCGTAACGCTATCGCCGCCGTCAAAGCGGTGAACGCGGCGCGTATGGCGCTGCGCCGCACCAGCGAACCGCGCGTCTGCCTCGATAAGGTCATCGAAACCATGTACGAAACGGGCAAAGATATGAACGCTAAGTACCGCGAAACCTCGCGCGGCGGCCTGGCGATGAAAATCGTCGCCTGCGATTAGGACCTCTCAGGCCCGGCAGCCGGGCCTTTCCCCACCTTCCCTCCGCGCCAACCACTCTTTTTGTTATATAGATTAAAATTTAGTTATTTATTGGTTATAAGGGCAATTTGTTACCTTACGGTTAACCGTTACAGGAGAACAAATCATGTCCAAAAGGTTCCATCTGGCTGTGCTGCCGCTGGTGCTCGGCCTCTCTGCTTCCGCGCTGGCTCAGGCGCCAGAAACCGTCAACATCGGCTACCAGAAAGCCAATATCTTCGCCCTGCTCAAATACCGCGGCTCCCTCGATGAGACCTTCAAAAAACAGGGCATCGCCGTACGCTGGGTGGAATTCCCGGCCGGCCCGCAGATGCTGGAAGGGCTGAACGTCGGCAGTATCGACCTGGCCGCCACCGGCGATGCGCCGCCGGCCTTTGCCCAGGCGGCCCAGGCGGATCTGGTTTATCTCGCGCACTCACCGGCCAACCCTAAAACCGAAGCGATCGTGGTGCCGGAAAACTCAACGATTCACAACGTGGCCGATCTGAAAGGCAAGCGCGTGGGGCTGAATAAAGGCTCCGACGTCAACTACCTGCTGGTGGCCGCGCTGGAAAAAGCCGGTCTGAGCTATAAAGACATCACGCCGGTCTATCTGCCCCCGGCCGATGCCCGCGCCGCCTTCCAGCGTGGCGCCATCGATGCCTGGGTGATCTGGGATCCGTACCTTGCCGAAGTCGAAACCAACGCGAAGGCGCGGCAAATCAGCAACGCCGAAGGGCTGGTGCCGCATTACACCTTCTATCTCGCCAGCCGCAAATTTGCCGAAAACCACCCGGATACGGCAAAACAGGTGGTGGATGAGTTAAGTCAGCTAAGCGACTGGGCTAACGCCCATCAGGACGATGCCGCCGGGATCCTTGCCACTTCAACCGGGCTGGATAAAGCGATCTGGCTGAAAGCGCTTGCCCGCCTGCCCTATGGCGCCGAACGCATGACCCCTGCGGTCTATAACGAACAGCAGGCGCTGGCGGATACCTTCACCCGTATCGGCCTGCTGCCGGTGAAGGTCGATGTTCGCAGCGCCACCTGGTCGCAGGATAAATAACCCTTGTCGGCGACGGGCCTCCCCGTCGCCTTCTCTCTTTTTACCCCTGCGCCTTTTCGCCGTCGCCAATCTGCCAGATAAAGGTCGGCGCCTCGCCGTTGACCAGCCAGTTGCCAATATTGCGCGCTTTGTAGATAACCGGGTTATGCGAGGCCACCGTGCGCGCGTTGCGCCAGTGGCGATCGAGCGCCTTACCCACCCGGGTGTCCGACGCGCCGAGGGCGTTAAACAGCTCGGTCGCCGCACGCGGCACCCACTCGCTGGCAACCACCTGCGCCTGCGCCGCTTCGACTTCCGCCAGCCGATTGCGCTGTTCAATCAGCGCTTCGTCGCCGCTGGCATGAACCACATAGGCCTGCTGTAAAGATTCCGCCGCCTGCAGCACCGCCGCGCGGGTCGCCCACGCCCAGCTGCTGATTTGCCCCACCACCTGCAGGACCTGCGCGTCCTCGCGCGGGACCGCGGCGTTGCCATGGCTGTACATACGAGTGCGTTTTTTCACCCCCTCGGCGGCGTCGCGTTCCACCGCCAGGCCGATTCCCGCCAGCGTCGCCAGTAAGATATGCTGATAGAAGGCGGTCTGATAACGAAAGCGTTCAGCAAAATCATAGACATGTTCCTGCTCAACCTGCGCCTGCTTAAAGCGGGTAGTACCGCTGCCGGTCAGACGCTGACCAAAGCCATCCCAGTCGTCTTCGCGTTCCACCGCGCTCTGCCGGGTGCTGACCAGCGCAATGACATCGCCGTTGTTGTCGCTGCGGCGGGCAAAGACATCAATCCAGTCGGCGTACAGCGTCCCGGTGCTGTAAAACTTCTCGCCGTTTAACTGCCAGCCGCGATCGTCCGGCGTCACCCGGGTAATCACCTCCCCAAGCTTGACCCCGCCGGTTTCGGTCCAGCCGCTGCCCACCAGCTCTCCATCGAGAAAACGTTGCAACCAGCGATCGCGCTGCGCGGAGTCCGGTTGATTCAGGCGATCTTCAACAAAGGCAAAATGGGCGCGCAGCGCCTGCGGCAGGTTGGAGTCGGCCTGGGCCAGCTCAATCAGCAGGGCAATCAGCTGCGGCAGCGACGCGCCCCAGCCGCCCTTTTCCCGCGGAATGCGTACCGTGCCGAACCCCGCCTCCTTCAGCCAGCGAATCTGCTCGTCGGGCAAAATACGGTGCTGTTCGCGGTTTGCCGCCCCCTGCGCAATACGCGAGAAAATCGGCCGGAAAGCCGCGGCCAGCTGTTCATAATCGGTGCCGGTAGAGAGTAATGTCATCATCTGTTCCTTAATGGTGGCTGTCGTCAATATCGTGACGCGTCGGCTCGTGGCGGACCGCAAGCAGGAAGAAGATCGGAATAATGGCGGCCAGCGACACCACCCAGAACATCTGAGTGCCGAGGGAGGCCTGCAGTAGCGGCAGCACGAACAGCGCCAGCGCGCTGCCGATACCGGAGAGCGCCCGGCTGAAGCCGACGCCGGTGGCGCGAATCGCGGTAGGATAGGAAAGCGCCGGATAGATCATCAGCTGCGCGCCGGGGCCGAAGCCCTCGGCAAACAGCCACAGGCCAAGCATCGCGATCGCCAGCACGACCCCGGCGGTGGCATGCGGCTGGCCGACCAGCGCAAGGGCGATCAGGGCGATAAACTGCAGCGCGAAGCCGGCCATCGCCACGTGGCGCGACGGGTATTTCCACGCCAGATGCATCCCCAGCAGCCCGCCGGTAAAGGCAAACAGCGCGTTCAACCCCAGTGAGGCGGAGATGGTTTCAAACACCCCGGCCCCGAGAAAGCGGGCGAGGATCGACGGCAGGAAAAAGGCGATGGCGGTGTACTCAAAGGAGATACAAATATTCATCACCCCGGCGACGATGGTGCGCTCGCGATACGGCTTTTCAAACAGCACGCGGAAGCTCACTTTCGGCGGCGGCGCGGGACGTTCGGCCGGCGCTTCATGGGCGGCAATGCCGTAAGAGTCGCGCAGAATGCGCACCGCCGAAGTCAGGTCCCCCTGGTTTGCCGCCCACAGCGGCGATTCATTCATAAATTTGCTGCGCACGGCGATAATCAGCAGCGCCGGAACGGCGCCAAACAGCAGCGAGGCGCGCCACAGCCAGTCGAGGTGCGCCTGCGGCAGCAGGAAATAGAGACCGAAGATAATCAGAAAACAGACCGTCGAGGCGGCGTACCACATCGGGCACCAGGCGGCGAGGCGCGCGGCCTTATTGCCTTTGCCGGTAAAACGGGAGAATTCAGCGAGGTAGGACATGGCGACCGGCAGATCGATACCCACGCCGATGCCCATCAGAAAGCGCGCGCCGATCAGCACCCAGACATTGGGGGCCAGACCGGCGGCGATGGCCGAGACGACGAAAAACAGCATGTCGGCCATAAACACCGAATAGCGGCCATATTTATCCGTCAGCCAGCCGCCGATTAAGTTGCCGATAATGGTGCCGACCATAATGGATGAGGTGACCAGGCCGGTCAGCAGCGGCGAAAGCTGGAATTCACGCACCACGTCATCGATGCCGTAGGAGAGCGTGGTTAAATCATAGGCGTCGAGAAAGACGCCGCCGAGAGCGAGGAAGACAATCATCCGCGCATATTTAGCCTGATCCTTGCCCGAATTAATCAGCCGCGCCACGTCCCCGACGCTACTCACCGGCGCGGAGGCCACACCGGGATTATCAACAGACAGCGTACTCATGTTTTCACCTTATTATGTTGTGCAGGTGATCGAAGTTATAGGCCGCCAGCCGATAAAGTGGAACCAACAAAAACGCATATAAAAATCAATATATTCAATAAGTTACTTAATACAAGCAACAAAAGCAGGACGCGCTTTCGCCCGTCCTGCATGGTCATCGATCAGCAAAAATTATTCCGCGGAAACCGGCACCAGCACGTCTTTCACCAGCGGATCATCGGTGGTTTTCAACCAGCTTTGAATGCGCGGGTCGGAAAACGCCTGCTTCAATTTGACGATATTCTCCTGCGATAAATAAGGCGTCCCGATAACTAATTGCGAAGCAAAGGTACGCGGCGCCGGCGGGAATAAGATGCCTTTATCGCGCGACACTTTTCCGGCATCAAACTGCGAGACATAGCCGATTGCCGCATCCACCGAATTGAGCGCCCGCGGCATGGTTAACAAGTCCAGCTCTTTGAAGTTAAACTGATGCGGATTGCCAACGATATTTTTCAGCTTCGCCGTACGCGGTTCCACCGCCGGGTCGAGCGTAATCAGGCCGATGCGCTGCAGCAACCACAGCGCCTGCCCCTGGTTGGCGCCATCATCCGGCACCACGATCGTTGCGCCGTTCGGCAGATCCTTGACCGATTTATAGCGTTCGGAGTAGATCCCAAAGGCCCACTGGAATACCGGCACCGTTGTTGAAAGCGCGAAGCCGTTGGCGTCCACCACCTGTTTCAGCCACCATTGATGCTGATAGATGGTTCCGGCATATTCCCCCTGCGCCACCGCCCGGTCCGCCTGCACCGGATCCTGTACCCCCACCGCCTCCAGCTTCAGGCCATAATCCGGCGCAATATGCTCGCCGATGTACTCAATGATCCGCTGCTCGCCGGCCATCGCCGGTTCATAATGAATTTTCAGGGTGGTGCCAAACACCACCTGCTGCGACTGGGCCTGTCCCCGCCACCACCAGAAGGCGACGGCCAGCGCCACAATCACCACCAGCGCCGCCAGCCACGGCCAGCGGCGGGCCTTACGTAACTCAAATTGTTCTGTTGTCATGAAGCAATCCCCTGCGTGTGGCGAAGTTTGTTGACCAGACGGTCACCGAAAAATTGAATCAGCTGAATAGTGGCGATCAGCGCGATAATGGTGGCGATCATGATGTGGTTGTCGAAGCGCTGGTAGCCGTACACCACCGCCAGATAGCCGATGCCTCCCGCGCCGATGGTGCCGGCAATGGCGGAGTATTCGATCATCGACACCAGGTTGAGCGTCACCGCCGCCACCAGCGCGGGCAGGGCTTCGCTAAGCTGGGCGCTACGGATGATCTGCCAGCGCGATCCGCCGCACACCACCCCCACGGCGGTGACCTCGGCCGGCAGTTCGCGCAGCGCGTTTTCCACCAGCCGGCCAAAAAACGGTACCCCGGCGGCGATCATCGGCACCACCGCGGCAGGAATGCCGATCGTCGTCCCGGTGAGCCAGAAGGTGAAGGGAATAATCGCCGCCATCAGCACCAGAAACGGCAGGGAGCGTCCCATGTTCACCACCCAGTTCAGCACCCGGTACAGCGCGGCGTGCGGGAACAGGCCGCGCGGTGAAGCGTTGAATAACACCACCCCAACCACCCCGCCGAGGGTCACCACAAACAGCATCACGATGGCCACCATCAGCCAGGTTTCGCCGTAGGCGGGCAGCAGCAGCGTATGGATTTCGCTCCAGGGCGTATCCTGGCTGATTACCGAAGGTTTCATACCGCCTCCTTGAGTTCCGGCGCGTCGTCAAGAACCTCCGCCGAAATACCCAGCTGCGCCAGCAGCGCCAGCATCCGCGCCGCCGACAGACGTTCGCCCTGGAAACGCACCCCCGCCTGCAGCCGTCCCGCCAGCCGGCCGTTGATCACCTCCACGTGACCGCCGAGCAGATCGATCTGCAGCGCAAACTGCTGGCTCAGGCGGCTGATCCAGTCGGTCGCCACCGGGACATCCCAGCGATAGCTCAGGCGCAGCAGCAGGTCGCTATGGGCCGCAACCGGAGAGAGCGGCAGCAGCTGCTGACCCAACAGAGAATCCGGGCGCGCCAGCAGCTCTTTCACCTGACCGAACTGGACAATCGCCCCGTCGCGAATTTCCGCCACCGCGTCCGCCGCCGTCCGTACCGCATCCATCTCGTGGGTGATCAGCACGATCGCCAGGCGGTATTCATCGCGCAGGCGTTTAAGCAAATTCAGCACCGCCGCGGTGGCCTGCGGATCCAGCCCGGAGGTGGCCTCGTCCGCCAGCAGCACCGACGGGCGCAGCGCCAGCGCGCGGGCGATCCCAATCCGCTGACGCTGGCCGCCGGAAAGCTGGGCCGGCCAGGCATCCGCTTTATGGCTCAACCCGACGCTCTCCAGCAGTTCGCCGACCCGGGCTTTAATATCGCGATCGACCACCCCGAGGTATTCCAGCGGCAGAGCGATATTTTGCCAGGCGGTTTTGCGATTCAGCAGCGCCGAGGACTGAAAAACGGTGCCGATCGCCCGCCGTTCGCGGCGCAGCGCCTCCCCGCTCAACAAGGACAAATCCTGGCCGTTGACCCGAATGCTGCCGCTGTCGGGGCGCTCCAGCAGGCTGATGCAGCGTGCGAGGGTCGATTTCCCCGCGCCGCTTGGCCCCACCACCGCGGTGATGGAGCTGGTCGGCACCCGCAGCGAGAGCCCTTTCAGCACCTCGCTGAGCCGCCCGTCCGCCGCGCGGTAGCTTTTATGCAGGTTATCTATCTCGATCATGTCACCTTCTCCCCTGCCGCGACGTCGATGCGGGCGCCGCGACGATAGCCCGCCCCCGGATGCGGCGCGACCAGACGCGGCCCAGCGCCGAACAGTTTTTCGCGCAGCGTGCCTTCGCGATACTCCTGCTTGAAGACGCCGCGCTTTTGCAGTTCGGGAATGAGCAGATCCACCACGTCGCGGAAGGTTTCATGGGTAACGGCGTAGGCCAGATTGAAGCCGTCGACATCGGTCTCTTCGACCCACGCCTGCAGCTCGTCGGCCACCGTTTCCGCGCTGCCGACAATCAGCGGGCCGAAGCCGCCAATCCCCACCCAGTCGGCCAGCGCCCGGACCGTCCACTGACGATCGGGATCGGCGGTGGAAAAGGCCTCTACCGCCGACTGGATGGCGTTGGTATGCAGGTATTTCAGCACCTGATCCGGCTGATACTGGCCGAAGTCGATCCCGGTCCAGCCGGAGATCAGCGCCAGCGCCCCTTCATAGCTGACGTACGATTTATACTCCTGCCATTTGGCCTGCGCCTCACGGTCGGTTTCGCCCACGATGACCGTTTGCAGGTTGAAAATCAGGATGCTGCGCGGGTCGCGCCCGGCCTCCGCGGCGCGGCGGCGAATATCGGCCACGGTCTTTTTGAGCAGCACTTTCGACGGCGCGGCGACAAAAACGCACTCGGCGTGCCCGGCGGCAAACTGCTTCCCGCGGCTCGACGCGCCGGCCTGATACAGTACCGGGGTACGCTGCGGCGACGGTTCGCAGAGGTGGATCCCCGGCACCGAGAAAAAGTTGCCCTGATGGTTGATCGGATGGATTTTCTGCGGATCGCTGAAGATCCCCCGCTCGCGATCGCGCAGCACCGCGCCGTCCTCCCAGCTGCCCTCCAGCAGCTTGTAGATCACGTCGAGATATTCATCGGCGTAGTCGTAGCGCGCATCGTGATCGGTCTGCGCCTGATGGCCAATGTTGCGCGCCCCGCTTTCCAGATATGAGGTGACGATATTCCAGCCCACCCGGCCCCTGGTCAGATGATCGAGGGTCGAGAGGCGGCGGGCAAACGGATACGGATGCTCAAACGACAGCGATGCGGTCAGGCCAAAACCCAGATGTTCCGTCACCAGCGCCATCGGGGTAATCAGCGCCAGCGGATCGTTCACCGGCACCTGCGTCGCCTGGCGAATGGCCGCGTCGCCGTTGCCGTTCAGCACGTCGTAGACGCCCAGCACGTCGGCAATAAACAGGCCGTCGAATTTACCGCGCTCCAGCAGCCGCGCGAGGTCGACCCAGTAATCCAGGTCCTTATACTGCCAGGAGCGATCGCGCGGATGGGCCCATAGCCCCGGCGACTGGTGACCGACGCAGTTCATATCAAAAGCATTCAGGCGAATTTCACGTTGTGATGACATAGCTCTCTCCACGGTGCGCTCCGCCAACGGATCGCACGCTTACAGAATCAGGGAATAAAGGGGGTGAGGGTTCAGATCGTCGGACATCGGGCGGATTGCCCGATCCCCAGCGCCTGTAAAGCTTCAGCGGCCACGGCGGCGGCATGATCGGCCACCTGCGGCAGCCCCATCAGTTCACCAAAATAACCGCGTGCCGCCGGGCCCGAGATCAGGAGGTTCGCCGTCGCGCGTCCCTCGCGGCCAATCGCCCGGGAGTGGGCATCGACATCCAGCCCCAGCCCCAGGGCATCGGCGCGAATCAGCCCGCGGCGGGTCAGGTCGCGCAATAGCGGCTGGCTGTCGGTTAACCCGCCGTGGGCCGGGCCGGTGGTCAGAATCAGGTGGTCGACGGTCAGCGCGATGCGCTCGCCCGCGCGCGGCGTCAGGGTGAGGCTCAGCGTACGGGAATCGCCTTCCAGCGCCGTCAGCCTCGCGGCCAGCACCTGCAGGCTGCCGTCGCGCTGCCGCTGGTCGAGCACCTCGGCGACCTGCGGCGCAATCCGGTAACGATGCACGTCCCAGTAGCGACGCAGGTGGCGAAGGAAGCGCTGGCGATCGGCAAACGTCAGCGCCTGCCAGATGCTCTGACCCTGATGACGCACCGCGTCCAGTACCAGCTGCCAGGGGAGCCCCTGCTCTGCGGCACGCCTGACATCGCTGCGGACCTGCCGCAGCCGCTGGCACAGCGTGCCCTGGCGATAATCGCCCGGCCATGGCGCCGCCGCGCTGCTGACGTTCCCCCGGGACAACAGACCGTGGCGGGAAAAAGCGGTAATGGGCCCGCGGTGCCCGAGCCGGGATAAGGTGGCGATGCAGTCCGCCATCGTCAGCCCGGTTCCCATCACCGCCACCCGCGCGTCGGGGGCGATCGCCGTAAGGCTGTCCGCACGCCACGGGTTGGCAATCAGCGCCGGATGGTCGTGAAAAGGAGCCGCCAGCCGCGGCAGCGCCGGCGGCGGATGGCTCACCGCGAGGATCAACAGATCGCTTTTCAGCAGACGGCCGCTATCGGTAGTGATGATGCCATGTTCGTCAAAGGTCAGCGCCTGTTCGCGCAGGTGGACCAGCCGCCCCGCGCTCGCCCGTAGCGTATCCGCGAAGCGTTGGCTGACGTAGCGGCCAAACTGGCCGCGCTGCGGATACAATGAACCATCCTCACGCTGCGCCTGCGGATCCTCAGCAAATGCGGGCTGCTGGCGGTACCAGCGGTCAAATGCCCCGTCCTCCTCGCCGGCCAGCTGCATCCGCGCGGCGGGGACGTTGATGCGATGGCTCGGTTCCACGGTGGAATAGGCCACGCCGGCCCCCGGCACGGCGCGCGGCTCCAGCAGCGTGACCCGCAGCCCTTCCGGCGCCAGGCACAGCAGATGAATAGCCACCGCCGCGCCGCTAAAGCCGCCGCCGACGATAGCGATATGAGGCTCAGCGCGCATAGGCCACCGCCTTAAGCAGGAACAAGCGAAACATACCCACCTCCCTTCAGCTGGCGCTGACCTGTTTCACCGGCCGTTTGTCGCCGCCGATGGTTTCGCCGAACGGCCCGGTATTGACGCTGCGCGCCTTTGGCTGGGCGCTGCTGGCCAGCGGCAGCAGCGGCATCACCAGATCGGCAAAGCGGTGCGCCTCTTCCAGATGCGGGTAGCCGGAGAAGATAAAGTTGGTGATCCCCAGCGCCTGATATTCGCGAATGCGTTCCGCCACCTGCTGCGGGTTGCCGACCAGCGCCGTCCCCGCCCCGCCGCGTACCAGTCCGACGCCGGCCCACAGATTCGGCGCGATACGCAGATTGTCGCGCGAGCCGTTATGCAGCGCACTCATACGCGCCTGGCCTGCGGAATCCATCCGCGCGAAGATCTTCTGCGCCTGGGCAATGGTGTCATCATCCAGATGGGCAATCAGACGGTCGGCGGCGGCCCAGGCCTCCTCCTCCGTTTCACGGACGATCACATGCAAACGAATGCCGTATTGCAGGGTACGCCCGCGCGCCGCGGCGCGTTCACGGACGATAGCCAGCTTCTCCGCCACCAGCGCCGGCGGCTCTCCCCAGGTCAGGTAGCTGTCGATTTGCTCAGCGGCGACGTCAATGGCCTCCTCCGACGAGCCGCCAAAGTACAGCGGCGGGCCGTTTTCCTGCACCGGCGGAAAGAGCACTTCCGCCCCTTCAACGTGAATATGTTCCCCGTGGTAATCCACCTTTTCGCCTTTCAGCAAGCGGGAGTAGACGTCGAGAAACTCGCGGGTCACCTGGTAGCGCTGGCGGTGGTCGAGGAAAATCCCGTCGCCTTTGTTCTCCACCGGATCGCCGCCGGTCACCACGTTGATCAGCAGCCGGCCTTCCGACAGCCGGTCGAGCGTGGCCGCCATCCGCGCCGCCAGCGTCGGCGGCTGTAAACCCGGGCGCACCGCCACCAGATAGCGCAGGCGGCGGGTCAACGGCGCCAGCGCCGACGCCACCAGCCACGAGTCCTCGCAGCTTTTTCCGGTGGGGATCAGCACGCCGTAATAGCCCAGACTGTCGGCGGCGAGGGCTACCTGCTGTAAATAGGGTAAATCCACCGGGCGTCCGCCTTCGGTGGTCCCGAGATAACGGCCGTCACCGTGGGTGGGCAAGAACCAGAACACATTGATCGTATCGTTCGCTTTCTGCGTCATTATCCATTTCCTATATAACCATATTCGATATTCATCGAAGAGATGTTTTAATTTGGTTATATGAGTGTTAGCGATAATCATGCCAACGGTGAACGAATAATTAATCTAATAAAATCATATGATTATAATTACACCCTGCCCATTTTGCTGTTGCAAATGCGCCAGTTCATGCGCGCCCGCTGTTGATTTTGCAACAGCCCGGCGTCAAGCCCCTCTGGTTTCTGTCGCTGGCAAAGGATAAGTTCAAGGCGTCATTTACCGGAGGTCCGCCATGCTCAATCCTGAATCCCTGTCCGATACGCCCGTGCTGGTCGACCCGGCGTCGAAAGCGTTTCAGAGTCTGCTGGATAAGCTGGCCCCGACGGAGGCCACCGTGCTGATCGTCGGCGAAACCGGCACCGGCAAAGAGGTGGTCGCCCGCTATCTGCACCACCACAGCACGCGTCGCCAGCAGCCGTTTCTGGCCGTTAACTGCGGCGCGTTGACCGAGAGCCTGGCGGAGGCGGAGCTCTTCGGCCATGAAAAAGGGGCTTTTACCGGCGCCGTTCAGAGCCACCCCGGCTGGTTTGAAGCCGCCGAGGGCGGGACGCTGCTGCTCGATGAGATCGGCGAGCTCAGCCTGCCGCTGCAGGTCAAACTGCTGCGCGTGCTACAGGAGCGGGAGATCACCCGCGTCGGCTCGCGTAAAGCCATCAAAGTTAACGTCCGGGTCATCGCCGCGACGCATGTCGATTTAGCTCAGGCGATCCGCGAACGCCGCTTTCGTGAAGACCTCTACTACCGTTTGAATATCGCCATCGTGCCGCTGCCGCCGCTGCGCCAGCGCCGCCAGGATATTCCCCAGCTGGCCAATCACTTTTTAACGCTGTACGCCCGTCGCCTTGGGCGTCCGACCCGCCGCCTGGCGCCGGAAACGCTGGCGAGGCTGATGGACTACCCGTGGCCCGGCAATATCCGCGAGCTTGAAAACACCCTGCATAATGCGGTGCTGCTGAGTAAGGAAGAGGAGATCACGCCCGCGCAGCTGCGCCTGACCACCCTGCACGATACGCCGATGGCGGCAACGGATAATGCCCTCGATGACTTTATCCATCAGCAGTTGACCCAGCCCGGCGAGCCGCTGTGGGAACGGGTCACCGGGGCGCTGATCCGCGGGGCAATGGCCCACTGCGATGACAATCAAAGCCAGGCGGCGGCGCTGCTGGGCATCAGTCGCCACACCTTACGTACCCAGCTGGCGAACTTCGGCCTGATAAAGAGCCGCCGGCGAGGGGAGCCAACGCTGCGTCACCTGCCCGCCGCCGTCTCCGCGGACCGCGAGCTGCGCATTGGCTATCAGCGGTTCGGCAACCTGGGGATTTTAAAGGCCCGGCAGAGTCTGGAGAGCGCCTTCGCCCATCTCGGCGTGAGCGTGCTGTGGAGCGAATTCCCGGCTGGACCACAGCTGTTGCACGCTCTCGCCTGTAACGAAATCGATTTTGGCACAACCGGCGAAGCCCCGCCGGTGTTTGCCCAGGCCAGCAACAGTGAGCTGGTGTATGTGGCCTGGGAGCCGCCGGCGCCGCAAAGCGTCGCCATGGTCGTCCCGCAGCACAGTGATATCCGCACCCTCGGCGATTTACGCGGCAAGCGCATTGCGCTGAATAAGGGCTCCAACGTTCACTGGCTGCTGTTGCAGATTCTGGAGGAGGCCGGGCTGGGGCTGAATGACGTCAAAATTGTCTACATCCCGCCGAAATATCCGCTGACCGCCAGCGATTATCTGGCGGTGGACGCCTGGATGATGTGGGACCCGCTGCTAAGCGATGCCGAACACACCGGGGAGCTGCGGGTGGTGGCCAACGGCGAAGGTCGGGTCCATAACCACCAGTTCTATCTCTCGCGCCGCGACTACGTCACCCGACATGGCGACATCATGCAGCGGCTGTTGCACGAGCTGACGCAAACCGGGCAGTTTATCGACCGCCGTCGCGATGAGGCCGCCGGGCTGCTCGCCGCCGAACTGGGGATTAACGTCGCTTCGCTGGCCCTGGCGCTGGCGCGCCGCAGCCACCGTCCGCGGATGATGGACCTGAAAGTTATCCGCGCACAGCAGACCATCGCCGATCGTTTTTATGCGCTGGGTCTTATCAACAAACCCGTCACGGTCCGCGATGCGGTCTGGTACGGCGAAGCGACCAACAGCGAGCTGGGTCTGCTACTGCACGTTGATTAAGATTAAGCTTTTTGCGAGGTTTGTTCCTGGTTATCCCCCTG
Source organism: Klebsiella sp. NPDC088457 (assembly GCF_044900465.1). Taxonomy (NCBI): domain Bacteria; kingdom Pseudomonadati; phylum Pseudomonadota; class Gammaproteobacteria; order Enterobacterales; family Enterobacteriaceae; genus Klebsiella; species Klebsiella sp. NPDC088457. The sequence goes on from NZ_JBJDNH010000029.1 coordinate 17,361, forward strand.
CCGATAGCCTCCCGCGCGCGGCGATGATACCCTTAAGATATTATGAATCAGAGCCTGCGCCGCGGGCTCAAAGGGGGTCTCTGTGGCTGTTCATCTGTTAATCGTCGACGCGCTCAACCTGATTCGCCGCATCCATGCGGTACAGGGCTCCCCCTGCGTCGACACCTGCCTGCACGCGCTGGAACAGCTCATCGTCCATAGCCAGCCCACGCATGCCGTCGCGGTGTTTGACGATGAAGATCGCGCCCACGGCTGGCGGCACCAGCGTCTGGCGGAATATAAAGCCGGGCGCGCGCCGATGCCGGAAACCCTGGAAGCTGAAATGCCCGCGCTGCGCGCCGCATTCGAACAACGCGGGGTTCCCTGCTGGGCCTTAGCCGGCAGTGAAGCGGACGACCTTGCCGCAACGCTGGCCGTTAAAGTCGCGCACGCCGGGCATCAGGCAACTATCGTGTCCACCGATAAAGGCTACTGTCAGCTGCTGTCGCCGACGATTCTGATCCGCGACTACTTCCAGAAACGCTGGCTGGACGCCCCTTTTATCGCCAAAGAGTTTGGCGTGACGCCGGAGCAACTGCCTGATTACTGGGGGCTGGCGGGGATCAGCAGTTCCAAAGTTCCGGGCGTCGCGGGGATCGGGCCCAAAAGCGCCGCGCAGCTGTTGACGGAGTATCAGGATCTGGAAGGGCTCTACGCGCGCCTTGCCGAGGTCCCGGAAAAGTGGCGCAAAAAACTGGAAGAGCATAAAGAGATGGCCTTCACCTGCCGCGAGATAGCCCGTCTGCAGACCGATTTACAGCTCGACGGCAATTTACAGCAGCTGCGGCTGGGGCCCTGAGCGCTGCTGAATAAGCAGGGCGAACCAGCATCGCCCTGCGCACTGGCCCGGCGTTGGGCTACCAGGCGGTATGATACAGGGCAATAATATCCGCCAGGCTGGCTTCACGAGGGTTGCCTCCGGTGCAGACATCGTCAAAGGCCGCCTGCGCCAGCGCCGGAATATCCTCTTTACGTACCCCAACATCACGTAAATGCAGCGGAATACCCACGTCGCGATTAAGGCGGAAAACCGCAGCAACGGCTAGCTTACGTGCCTGCTCCAGGCTCACGCCCTCCACGTTCTCGCCCATTGCCCGGGCGATATCACGAAATTTCTCACCGCTTTCATCGGCGTTGTAGTGCATAACGTGAGGTAACAAAATGGCATTCGCGACGCCGTGCGGAGTGTTGTAAAAAGCGCCTAAAGGATGCGCCATACCATGCACCAGCCCCAGCCCAACGTTGGAAAAGCCCATCCCGGCAATATACTGCCCAAGCGCCATCGCCTCTCCCGCCTGACTATCACCAGCCACCGAGCCGCGCAGCGCGCCGGCAATGATCTCAATGGCTTTAATATGCAGCGCATCGGTCAGCGCCCATGCCGCCCGCGTGGTATATCCTTCAATCGCATGGGTGAGCGCATCCACACCGGTCGCCGCTTTTAACGTCGGCGGCATACCGTCCATCATATCGGCATCGATAAACGCCACCTGGGGGATATCATGCGGATCGACGCAGACAAATTTCCGTCGCTTGTCTTCGTCAGTAATCACATAGTTAATAGTCACCTCCGCCGCGGTGCCTGCGGTGGTCGGGATAGCCATGATCGGCACTCCCGGGTTGCGGGTCGGCGATAGCCCTTCCAGGCTGCGCACATCGGCAAATTCCGGGTTGTTATGGATAATGCCGATAGCTTTACAGGTATCCTGCGGAGAGCCGCCGCCAATCGCGATCAGATAATCCGCCGCGCTGTGTTGAAAAACGCGCAGCCCTTCCTGCACCACCGCAATCGTCGGGTTAGGAATCGCTCCGGAAAAGATTTCCCATGCCAGACCCGCAGCATCCATCCTGCGGGTCACGCTCTCCACTACCCCGCACTGCGCCAGGTGTTTATCGGTGACTATCAGCGCCTTACGATAACCGCGACGCGCGACTTCCCCGGTCAACGCCGCGACCGCCCCCCGGCCAAACCATGCCGTCTCATTGAGAATCATTCTGTTCGCCATCGTCCGTCTCCTGTCCGCTTCGCGAATCACTCTTCGATACGTAACCCGTAGGTTTTAAATTTTTCCAGCACAATGGCAATGGCCTCGTCATCCAGCACCGGGACGGGGTCGACAATCGCCAGCGTACTGAGATAGAGCTGCGCCAGGACTTCCACCTCGTGCGCCAGCCACAGCGCTTTTTCCAGATTCTCTTCGCAGGCAATCAGTCCGTGGTGCTGCAACAGGGTCGCCTTACGGTTTTTTAATGCGACGGCGACAAATTCCGACAGCTCGCGCGTCCCGAATGTGGCGTACGGGGCACAGGGAATGGAATTACCGCCAGCGGCGGCAATCATGTAGTGGATGGCCGGAATCGGCCGGTTGAGAATCGACACCGCCGTGCAGTGAACCGCATGGTTGTGAACCACGGCCTGGGCATCTGGCCGGGTGTGGTAAGCCGCCATATGAAAGCGCCATTCGCTAGACGGCAGTTTACCCTGCTCATGCCGCCCGTCCGCATCGATCCACACGATGTGGGATTCGGTCAGCTTTTCATAAGGAATACCCGTCGGCGTAATCAACATGCCGCCTTGATAACGTACGCTCACATTACCCGCAGTCCCCTGATTCAGCCCCAGACGGGTCATTTCCAGGCAAGTTTCAATAATCTGCTGCGCCAGTTTGTTCCGTTCCATTATTTACCTCTTTCAGTGATTCAAAAACAGACCAACGGACTCGCGGTATGTTGCTCTCGCGTCCTGTTGAATAAGCCTTTTCTTTACTCTCTATGATCATATTTAATACTCAGAAGGGAATTTACATACGCGTATTCTGTGACCGTCATCAATTAATTAAATGAGTTTAATTAATGCGGGATATTTTCACTCCTAAAAAAATGACCGTTATTATTATTCTTTTTTCCAAACGGTCACCCCTTTCCCCTTAACAATTGACCGTTTTCCCCATAATTAATTAAATCGGGCATACAAGCTGTGGCTTTTAAATAAAATCATCGCAAACGGTCATTGTTTTATAAAAATTAAAGTGATAGCAATCACATAAAATCATCGTTATTGAGGAAAGTGTGACCATTATCATATTAATGGCCCTTTTTTATTTGAAAATGGACCTATGAGTTCATTCATATACCCTAATTATTCAAGATGCGCTGCCGCGGCGCGCAATGAATAACAAGTATAGGCATACAGGAACTCACCTTGTTGACGGTCTGGTGAGCACTACCAGTCGCGCTCTTAATATGCTGAACACTCTTCTGAACTGATGAGGATGCTATGGGAAACACAACAATACAGACGCACAGCTTTCGCGCGGTGGATGTCGGTCAAAGTAAGCGCTACATTATTCCATTCGCCCTGCTGTGCTCATTATTTTTCCTTTGGGCTGTCGCCAATAACCTTAATGATATTCTGCTACCGCAGTTTCAACAGGCTTTTACCTTAACCAACTTTCAGGCCGGACTGATTCAGTCGGCATTTTACTTCGGTTACTTTGTCATTCCGATCCCTGCCGGGATATTGATGAAGAAACTCAGCTATAAAGCTGGGATAATCACCGGACTATTCTTATATGCTTTCGGCGCCGCGCTATTCTGGCCCGCTGCTGAAATAATGAATTACACTCTGTTTCTCATCGGGCTATTTATTATTGCAGCTGGACTCGGATGTCTGGAAACTGCAGCCAACCCTTTTGTGACAGTATTAGGCCCGGAAAGCGGCGGCCACTTTCGCCTCAATCTGGCGCAAACATTTAACTCCTTCGGTGCCATTATTGCGGTCGTATTTGGGCAAAGTCTTATTTTGTCGCACGTGCCACATCAATCTCAGGAGGTGCTCGATAAAATGGCCCCTGAGCAACTCAGCGCCTATAAACACAGCCTGGTATTGTCGGTCCAGACCCCGTATATGATTATCGTCGGCGTGGTGCTGCTGGTCGCGCTGCTGATCATGCTGACAAAATTCCCGGCGTTACAGAGCGATGACAACGATGAAACCGGACAGAGCTCGTTCTTCGCCTCGTTCGCCAGACTTGCCCGCATCCGCCACTGGCGCTGGGCCGTGCTGGCACAATTCTGCTACGTCGGCGCGCAGACTGCCTGCTGGAGCTATCTGATCCGCTACGCCATTGAAGAAATTCCCGGTATGACCCCAGGCTTCGCCGCCAACTATCTGACCGGCACCATGGTGTGCTTCTTCGTTGGCCGCTTTAGCGGGACCTGGCTTATCAGCCGCTTTGCCCCGCATAAAGTCCTCGCGGCCTACGCCCTGCTGTCGATGGTGCTGTGCCTGATCTCCGCGCTCAGCGGCGGGCATCTCGGCCTGCTGGCCCTGACGCTGTGCAGCGCGTTCATGTCCATTCAGTACCCAACCATCTTCTCTCTGGGGATCAAAAACCTGGGACAGGACACCAAATACGGCTCGTCGTTTATCGTCATGACCATTATCGGCGGCGGGATCGTCACGCCAGTGATGGGCTTTGTCAGCGACGCCGCCGGCAATATCCCCAGCGCTGAACTGGTCCCAGCGCTGTGCTTCGCCATCATCTTTATTTTTGCCCGTTTCCGTTCACAAGCGGCAACGAACTGAACATTTTCCGAATAACGTGAGGAGTCAGGAATGAAAAGCATCAGCTTACCGAAAATTGGGATTCGCCCGGTGATTGACGGACGTCGTATGGGAGTACGCGAGTCACTGGAAGAGCAAACCATGAACATGGCAAAGGCCACTGCCGCGCTGATTAGCGAAAAACTTCGCCATGCCTGCGGCGCGCAGATTGAGTGCGTGATTGCCGACACCTGCATCGCAGGGATGGCAGAGTCCGCCGCCTGCGAAGAGAAATTCAGCCGTCAAAACGTCGGTGTGACGATTACCGTCACCCCCTGCTGGTGCTACGGCAGCGAAACCATCGACATGGATCCGATGCGTCCGAAAGCGATCTGGGGCTTTAACGGCACGGAACGACCCGGCGCTGTCTATCTGGCCGCCGCGCTGGCGGCGCACACGCAGAAAGGAATTCCGGCGTTTTCTATTTACGGCCATGACGTCCAGGATGCCGATGACAATACCATCCCCGTCGATGTCGAAGAAAAACTGCTACGTTTCACCCGCGCCGGGCTGGCGGTCGCCAGTATGAAAGGCAAAAGCTACCTCTCCGTTGGCGGCGTATCGATGGGGATTGCCGGCTCGATTGTCGATCACAATTTCTTTGAATCCTGGCTTGGAATGAAGGTGCAAGCCGTGGATATGACCGAGCTGCGCCGTCGTATCGACCAGAAAATCTATGATGAAGTCGAGCTGGAAATGGCACTGGCATGGGCGGATAAAAACTTTCGCTACGGCGAGGATCAGAATGCTGAGCACTATAAGCGCAACGCAGAGCAAAGCCGGTCGGTGCTGAAAGAGAGCCTGCTGATGGCAATGTGCATCCGCGACATGATGCAGGGCAACCCGAAGCTGGTGGAAAAAGGGTTGATCGAAGAGTCGCTGGGCTACAACGCCATTGCCGCCGGTTTTCAGGGCCAGCGCCACTGGACCGATCAATATCCCAATGGCGATACCGCCGAGGCGCTGCTGAACAGTTCATTTGACTGGAATGGCGTGCGCGAACCGCTGGTCGTCGCCACCGAGAACGATAGCCTGAACGGGGTGGCGATGCTGCTGGGGCACCAGTTGACCGGGACAGCCCAGGTGTTTGCCGACGTACGGACCTACTGGTCGCCGGATGCCGTCGAACGCGTGACCGGCCAACCTCTCAGCGGACTGGCGGAACATGGCATTATTCACCTGATTAACTCAGGTTCTGCGGCGCTGGACGGTTCCTGTAAACAGCGGGACGCCGCGGGTAAGCCAACGATGAAGCCGCACTGGGAAATTTCGCAACAAGAAGCGGACGCCTGTCTCGCGGCCACCGAGTGGTGCCCGGCGATTCACGAATATTTCCGCGGCGGCGGCTACTCCTCACGCTTTCTGACCGAAGGGGGTGTGCCGTTCACCATGACCCGGGTGAACATCATCAAAGGTCTGGGGCCGGTACTACAAATCGCCGAAGGATGGAGCGTCGAGCTCCCCAAAGAGATGCACGACCAGCTGGACGCCCGCACTAACTCCACCTGGCCGACCACCTGGTTTGCGCCGCGCCTCACCGGCAAAGGTCCGTTTGCCGACGTCTATTCGGTGATGGCCAACTGGGGTGCGAACCACGGGGTACTGACCATTGGCCACGTTGGCGCGGACTTTATTACTCTGGCGTCAATGCTGCGTATCCCGGTGTGCATGCATAACGTGGAAGAGGCAAAAATCTATCGCCCTTCCAGTTGGGCGGCACACGGTATGGATAGCGAAGGCCAAGATTACCGCGCCTGCCAGAACTATGGTCCGCTGTACAAACGTTAATACGTCAGGCCCTTTCATCACGAAAGGGCCCCTTTTTTGTTTCAGGAGCAATGATGAAACAAGAGGTTATTCTGGTCCTCGATTGCGGGGCAACCAACGTCCGGACTATCGCCGTCGATCGCCAGGGGAAAATTGTCGCCCGCGCGTCGACCACCAATGCCAGCGAAAGCGCGGCGGAAAACAGCGCCTGGCATCAGTGGTCGCTGGAGGCGATCCTGCAACGCTTCGCCCGTTGCTGCCAGCAGATTTCACATCAGCTGGCGGCATGCCGGATTCGCGGTATTACGGTCACCACTTTTGGCGTCGACGGGGCGCTGGTTGATGAACATGGGGCATTGCTCTACCCGACCATCAGCTGGAAATGCCCGCGCACGCTTGCCGTTATCAACAACATCGGCCGGCTGGTGGCCCCCCAGCGGCTGCAGGAAATCTCCGGCGTCGGCGCCTTCAGCTTTAATACGCTTTATAAACTGGTGTGGCTCAAAGAGAATCATCCGCAGCTGCTGGAAAAAGCGCATGCCTGGCTATTTATCTCATCGTTAATCAACCATCGTCTGACCGGAGAGTTCACCACCGATATCACCATGGCGGGTACCAGCCAGATGCTGGATATTCAGCAACGGGATTTCAGCCCGGAAATTCTGCAGGCCGTCGGGATACCGCGCCGCCTGTTTCCCACGCTGGTGGAAGCGGGAGAACAAATTGGATCGCTGCGTGCCGATGCCGGCGCGCTGCTGGGGCTCCCCGCCGGGATACCGGTGTTCTCCGCCGGGCACGACACCCAGTTTGCATTGTTTGGCGCCGGCGCACAGCAGGATGAACCGGTCCTCTCGTCCGGCACCTGGGAAATTCTGATGGTGCGTAGCGCCGAAGTCAACACAGCATTGCTGAGCCAGTATCCCGGTTCAACCTGCGAGCTGGACAGCCAGGCCGGTCTGAGCAACCCCGGCATGCAGTGGCTGGCATCAGGTGTGCTGGAGTGGGTACGCCAGCTGCTTTGGACGCCAGAAACGCCGTGGCAAACCTTGATTGACGAGGCGCGTCTCGTTCCCGCCGGCGCCGAAGGGGTGAAAATGCAGTGCGATCTGCTGGCCTGCCAGAATGCCGGCTGGCAAGGGGTCACGCTCAATACCACCCGCGGTCATTTTTATCGCGCCGCGCTGGAAGGATTAACGACACAGCTGCAGCACAATCTGCGCACCCTGGAGAAAATCGGCCACTTTAAAGCCAGTGAACTGCTGCTGGTTGGCGGCGGTAGCCGTAACGTGTTGTGGAACCAAATCAAAGCCAACGTGCTTGATATACCGATTAAAGTGCTGGATGACGCCGAAACCACCGTGCTGGGCGCCGCAATGTATGGCTGGTTTGGTGCCGGCGAGTTCGTCAGCGCCAGCCAGGCCCGAGCGCAGGTGCATTATCAGTACCGTTACTTCTACCCGCAAAGCGAACCCGAACGAATAGAGGGAGTATGAAATGCTCAAAACGATCTCGCCGCTCATTTCCCCCGAGCTACTGAAGGTGCTGGCCGAGATGGGCCATGGGGATGAAATTATTTTTTCTGACGCACACTTCCCGGCCCACAGTCTGGGACCGCAGGTGCTCCGTGCCGACGGTCTGTCGGTCAGCGCGCTGTTACAGGCAATTATTCCGCTGTTTGAGCTCGACAGCTATGCGCCGCCGCTGGTGATGATGGCCGCAGTCGAAGGTGATACCCTCGATCCGCAGGTGGAAACCCGCTACCGCGATGCCCTCTCGCCACAGCGCCCGTGCCCGGATATTACCCGGATCGACCGTTTTGCCTTCTACGAGCGCGCGCAAAAAGCCTTTGCGATCGTTATCACAGGCGAACGCGCTAAGTACGGGAATATTCTTTTAAAAAAAGGGGTAACGCCGTAATCTCACATGTCGGAGCGTCCGCCTGATGCGGGCGCTCATCGAATGACAGGGTGAGAACAGGGTGAGAAAATGAAAGCGGCACGCCAGCAAGCGATAGTCGACCTGCTGATCAACCATAGCAGCCTGACCACGGACGCCTTATCACGACAGCTTAACGTCAGCAAAGAGACCATTCGCCGCGATCTCAGCGAACTGCAGGCGCGGGGGAAAGTGCTGCGTAACCACGGACGGGTCAAAATCATCCATCGGGAAAGCCAGGACAGCGGCGATCCTTTCCATATCCGCCTCAAAAGCCATTATGCCCATAAAGCGGACATTGCCCGCGGCGCGCTGGCCTGGATTGAAGAAGGGATGGTGATCGCCCTTGATGCCAGCTCTACCTGCTGGTATCTGGCGCGCCAGCTGCCGGATATCAACCTGCACGTTTTTACCAATAGCCAGCCGATTTGTCAGGAGCTGAGTAAACGCGAAAATATTCAGCTCACCTGCTCAGGCGGGACCTTGCAGCGCAAATATGGCTGCTACGTCAGCCCCGCGCTTATCCCACAGCTCAAATCGCTGGAGATCGATCTGTTCATTTTTTCCTGCGAAGGCATCGATAGCCACGGCGCGCTGTGGGACTCAAATACGGTGAATGCCGATTTTAAATCGCTGCTGCTCAAACGCTCGGCGCAGTCATTATTGCTGATCGACAAGAGTAAATTTAACCGTTCGGGAGAGGCCAGCATTGGCCATCTGGATGATGTGACTCATATTATTTCCGATGCGCAGATCGCGGCGAGATAACGCGGGACGAGGAAAGCAATAGCCCGGACAGGTCGCAGATGAACCGCGCCGCCATCCGGGATCGCGTCGGGTCTTAGCGCTCGTCGCGACGGCCGCCGACGGCCGCCCACAGACGGCGGACGTGAACGGTCACTTCTTCACGGTCGTGATACAGCTGACGCGCCTGGATCTGAGCATTGATACCGTGCTCATCCAGCTGCTCCTGGATGTAGTCCAGGTTACGCGAAAGCTCTTCGTAGCGTTTTTTCATCGGCAGCTTGAGGTTGAAAATGGTTTCCCGGCACCAGCCGTTCACCAGCCACTGCGCCATCAGCGCCGCCACTTTTGCCGGCTTTTCCACCATATCGCACACCATCCACGAGATGTTGTTACGGCTCGGGCGATAGCGGAAACCATCTTCACGCAGCCAGGTCACCTGCCCGGTATCCATCAGGCTCTGCGCCATCGGGCCGTTATCCACGGAAGAGACCCACATATTGCGTTTCACCAGCTGATAGGTCCAGCCGCCCGGGCAGGCCCCCAGATCCACCGCGTACATCCCGTTGGCCAGACGCTCATCCCACTCATCTGCCGGGATAAAGACGTGGAACGCTTCTTCCAGCTTCAGCGTTGAACGGCTCGGCGCATCGGCGGGAAACTTAAGACGCGGGATCCCCATGTAGAACGGCGAGTTGTTGGTGGTGTAGGAATACCCGGTATAGCAGCAGCCGGGGGCAATAAAGAACACATGTACCACCGGGCGCTTCGGCGTTTCATAGTTGGTCAGCACGCCCGCTTCGCGCAGCGCGGCGCGCAGCGGCACCGTCAGCTTGCGGCAGAACTTCATTAGCTCTTTGCTTTCGTTGGTGTCGGCCACTTCAACCCGCAGGTCGCCGCCCTTCTCCACCACGCCTTGCAGCATCCCGACAATCGGCGTAATGCGATCTTCCGGCGGCAGATCGCGCAGCAGCTCGCCGGCGACAAACATCTGACGGGCGAAAACCAGCGAGCTGAACGGCAACTCCCGCACCAGTTTGTCGCCATCTGCCATCTGATAGCATTCAAAAATGACATAGCCAGAGTCTTCTTTCACCCGGGCAAAACCAAACACCTCCAGGCGGGAGGCCTTATCAGTAATTTCTGCTGCGCACTCCTTCTCAAACCCGGGGCGACAATAGAGGACAACCTTATTCATGAACGACGCCCTTACGTTTCAGACGAATTGCACCAATTAACATTAATACCCAACCGGCGAGGAAGCTCACGCCTCCCACCGGCGTAACGAACGCCCACAGGCGTAAATGCGACAGCGCCAGGCAATAGAGGCTGCCGCTGAATAATACGGTTCCGAGCGCCATAAAAACGCTGCTCCAGTAGAACCAGATACTGATACGGCGCTGCATCGCCACCGCCAGGCCAAAAATCGCCAGCGTATGGAAGGCCTGGTACTCAAGACCGGTATGGATCCAGGCCATTTCCGTCGCGCCCAGCGAGCGGCTTAATACGTGTGCGCCAAAGGCACCCAAAGCAACAAAGATAAAACCGCTGATCGCGGTGAATATCAGCATAAAACGGCTGGTCATGTTTTTACCCTACACTTATTTATTGTTCGTAACGAAAACGAAATTTTTCTTGTTCGCTTGCCGCTTTCGCCAGAATCCACTGCCGGAAGGCGGCTATTTTACCCAGTTCAGCCTGACTGTCATGACAAACCAGATAAAATGCATTCTTGCTGACCAGAACATCATTAAACGGGCAGACCAGTCGGCCGGCCTCGATTTCGGACTGGGACATCACATTATTGGCCAGCGCGACCCCTTGCCCGTGAATAGCCGCCTGCAGCACCATGGCGCTGTGGCTGAAAATAGGCCCCTGTTGCACATTAATATGGCTTAGACCCAGCTGGCGGGTATAAGTTTGCCAGTCGCGACGGGAAGCATCGTGCAACAGCGTATGTTGCGCCAGATCCGCAGGCGTTTTCAACGCCTTGTCGCCGGTAAGGAGCGCCGGCGAGCAGACGGGCAGCAAATATTCGGCGTACAGTTTTTCAACGCGCAGCCCCGGCCAGTTGCCGCGACCATAAAAAATGGCCACGTCGACATCGTCCGCCAGCTTGTCTTCCTGACGGTCCACCGCCTGGATTCTGACATCGATCCCCGGATAAGCTGAGTTAAAGCTTGAGAGTCGCGGCACCAGCCACTGGATCGCAAAACTGGGCAGTAAACTCACCGTTAAGGCCCCTTTTGCGCTGCGGGCCTGCAGTTTCCGCGTCGCCTCGGTCAGTTGCGAAAAAATCTCTTTAATATCCTGAAAATAGCTCTGGCCCTCTTCCGTCAGCAGCAGCGATCGATTGCGGCGGCGAAACAGCTTGAGCCCCAGAAAATCCTCTAGTGACTTGATTTGGTGACTTACTGCGGCCTGCGTCACAAAAAGCTCATCGGCTGCCCGGGTGAAGCTTAAATGACGTGCGGCTGCATCAAAAACACGTAATGCATTCAGGGGTGGTAATCGCTTTGACATGGTTATTCTGGCTTCGATGTTAAGGCAATTTAACAAACAGGAAACAACGGTTAACCTATTAGTTTTTTTTATCTGAGACATTATAATTTGTCCGTTGAGGTTCTACCAGCAAATACCTATAGTGGCGGCACTTCCTGAGCCGGAACGAAGAGCTTTTTTTGGAATGCGTGTTCCAACAAGCTTTTGGCTTACGGTTGTGATGTTGTGTTGTTGTGTTTGCAATTGGTCTGTGTTTGCAGACCATGGTAGTAAAGCTACCCTTTTCACTTCCTGTACATTTACCCTGTCTGTCCATAGTGATTTAATGTAGCACCGCAACACGCGGTGCTTTTTTTTGCCTGTCGCTCACCGCACCGGCGCTATTATCCCTCTCTCTTCCTCTCGTCAGCCTTGCCCTGACGGATAAATTGCGCGACGATCGCCAGATTGCAACGAGGAATTCCATGAACGCATTCAATCCTGCCCACTTTCGCGCCCAGTTTCCCGCGCTGGCCGATGCTGGCGTTTACCTTGATAGCGCAGCGACGGCGCTGAAACCGCTCGCCGTCATCGACGCCAGCGACCAGTTTTATCGCCTCAGCGCCGGCAACGTCCATCGTAGCCAGTTCGCCGCCGCGCAGCGCCTGACCGAGCGCTATGAAGACGCCCGCGAGCGGGTGGCGGCGCTGCTTAATGCCCCCTCAGGGAAAAATATCGTCTGGACGCGAGGCACCACCGAAGCCATTAATATGGTGGCCCAGAGCTATCTGCGCCCGCGCCTGCAGCCCGGAGACGAAATCATCGTCAGCGAAGCCGAGCATCATGCCAATCTGGTTCCCTGGCTGATGGTGGCGGAGCAAACCGGCGCCCGGGTGGTGAAGCTGCCCCTCGGCGCCGATCGTCTGCCGGACGTCGCCTGCCTGCCAGCACTCATCACGCCGCGTAGCCGGCTGCTGGCGCTCGGCCAGATGTCCAACGTGACCGGCGGCTGCCCGAACCTGGCAACGGCGATTCGCCATGCGCACAACGCCGGTATGGTGGTGATGGTCGACGGCGCACAGGGGGCGGTGCATTTTCCCGCCGACGTACGGAAGCTGGATATCGATTTTTACGCCTTCTCGGGTCACAAGCTGTATGGCCCGACGGGGATTGGCGCGCTGTATGGTAAAAGCGAACTGCTGGATGCCATGTCGCCATGGCTCGGCGGTGGCAAGATGATTACCCAGGTCAGCTTCGAGGGGTTCAGCACTCAGCCGGTGCCCTATCGTCTGGAAGCCGGTACGCCTAACGTGGCCGGCGTGATTGGCCTGAGCGCGGCGCTGGAGTGGCTGGCAGAGACCGATATCGTCCAGGCCGAAAGCTGGAGTCGCAGCCTGGCGACGCTGGCGGAAGATGAACTGGCGAAACGCCCTGGCTTTCGCGCTTTCCGCTGCCAGGATTCCAGCCTGCTGGCGTTCGATTTTGACGGGATCCACCACAGCGACATGGTGACCCTGCTGGCCGAGTCCGGCATCGCGTTACGCGCCGGGCAGCACTGCGCCCAACCGCTGCTGGCGGCGCTTGGCGTCAGCGGGACTCTGCGCGCCTCGTTTGCGCCCTATAATACCCAGGATGATGTTTATGCGCTGGTCAACGCCGTTGACCACGCTCTGGAAATACTGGTGGATTAATGACAACTTCACTTGCAATGAGCCATCCGTTTGGCACCGCCGTCACCGACGCGAACCTACGCCAGACCTTCGCCCCGCTACAGCAGTGGGAAGACAAATATCGCCAGCTGATTTTACTGGGTAAACGGCTACCGGCGCTGACGGACGAACAAAAGGCCCAGGCCCAGGAGATTGCCGGCTGCGAGAATCGCGTCTGGCTGGGATCGACCGTCGTTGAGGGTAAAATGCACTTTTTCGGCGACAGCGAAGGGCGGATCGTTCGCGGCCTGTTAGCCGTGCTGCTCACCGCGGTGGAGGGGAAAAGCCCCGCCGAACTGCTGAAAGAGGATCCCCTGACGCTGTTTGACGAGCTGGGGCTACGTTCCCAGCTCAGCTCCTCGCGCAGCCAGGGGCTGGCGGCGCTCAGCGAGGCGGTGCTTGCCGCCGCGCGCGCGGTTTAATCCGGCAATATTCCCCGGCTGGCGCCAGGATCCGGGCACCGGGGAGACGAGCTGGCGCCGGGGTGAAGATGGGTGATAGCCCGATAAGGGTTTACGCCGCGATCCGCGGACAGCCCGCCCCTTACCCCTGACGCTCCGCCTTCGCCAGCATTTTCTTTAACGCGTGGGAGACGGCGACAAAACCAAAGGTGGCGGTTACCATCGTCGCGGCGCCAAAGCCGGAGGCGCAATCCATCCGCTTCGGGCCTTCGGCGGTGCTTTTCATCGCGCAGACGCTGCCATCAGCCTGCGGATACACCAGCGCTTCGGTCGAGAAGACGCAATCCACGCCCAGCTTACCTTTACTGTTTTTCACCACCCCGAACTGGCCTTTCAGCCTTTCACGCAGCTTCGCCGCCAGCGGGTCCTGAATGGTTTTCGCCAGATCGGCCACCTGAATCTGCGTCGGATCGATTTGCCCGCCCGCTCCGCCGGTGGTGACCAGCGGCACTTTATAACGGCGGCAATAGGCAATAAGCGCCGCCTTGGGACGCACGCTATCAATGGCGTCAATCACGTAGCTAAAGCCCGCCCCCATGTACCCGGCCACATTCTCCGGCGTCACAAAGTCGTCAATTACCGTCACCTGGCATTCCGGGTTAATCAGGCGAATACGCTCCGCCATCACTTCCGCTTTCGCCAGCCCGACGTTGCCTCCGAGGGCATGCACCTGCCGGTTGGTGTTGGTGACGCAAACATCGTCCATATCAATAAGGGTGATCGCGCCGATACCGGTTCTTGCCAGCGCTTCGGCGGCCCAGGAACCGACGCCGCCGATACCGACGACGCAGACATGCGCGTCGGCAAAGCATTGCAGCGCTTTTTCACCATATAAACGCGCCGTACCGCCAAAACGCTGGCGCCAGGCGTCGCTGATTACAACAGACATAAAACCTCAGAATAAAATGGGAGAACCCGGATACACCGTCATCGACGGATCCGGGCAAGCTGAGCGCACGCTTTCGCCGCCCCGGTCGGCACTGTGCAACCGGGGGGCCGGGAAAGTGCCAACTTACCCGCTAAAGACGTTACCCGCGCCCGGCGCATTTTTCAGCACCCACACGCGGCCATAGTGGTTATACCAACCGGCGCGATGCCCGGCATCCGCCCCGATACCCTGGTAGATATCGAAGTGCTGGCCTTTAATCGCGCCGCCAACATCCAGCGCCACCATCAGCCGCAGCTCATACTGGCCGTTAAACTTGCCGTTATTATCCAGCAGCGGGACCTCCGCCAGCAAGGTGGTGCCCGGCGGGATAATGCTGCGGTCGGAAGCCACCGAGGCGCGACCAATCAGCGGCACCGCGCTGGCGCCTTTCACCGGAGCGAAAGACTGCGGTTTAAAGAAGACAAACGACGGGTTCTGTTCCAGCAGCTCACGAACTTCGGCCTCGCTATGTTTTTCACCCCATTCGCGAATCGCCTGCATCGACATATCTTCTTTCTTCACTTCGCCGCGATCGATCAGGACTTTACCGATACTACGATATGACCAGCCGTTCTTCCCGGCATAGCTAAAGAAGTTCAGCGGCGAGCCGTCGCCAAAATCAATATAGCCGCTGCCCTGCACGTCCATAATGAAGTTATCCATCAGCGAGTTGCTGTAGGCCAGAATATAGTTGTCGCTCAGCGCGCCGGCATAGATGCTGGCGCGGGACGGCAGCTTACCGCGCTTCGGCGGCATGCGATAAATCGGGTACTGGAACTCGCCCTGGCGAGTATGCCGCGCCTGGATCACCGGAGTATAGTAGCCGGTGAACTGGACGTTGCCGTAGCTGTCGGCGCCCTGCATCTGCCAGGCATCAATCCCGAACTGGCTCAGCATGCGGGTATCCCCACCGGCGCGCAGCCACTGCTGGAGGGAGTTGTAGACGTTGCTCTGGCTATTATAGAGACGCGGCGCGGCGCTCTGAATCTGTCTGACCTGCTCGGAGAAGTCGCCGGCGTTGATCGGCGAGCCGACCGCATCAGGCTGGTTAACCAGCGAAAACGGCTGGGAAAACTTCCCTTCATTATACTGTTGACCGCGATCGGTCGGTTTTGAGGAACAGGCAGCGAGCATCGCCAGCATTGCCCCTGTTGCTACATACTTTGCCCAACATCCTTTCATGGTATCTCTTCTTTTGCTGCCTGGCCCCGGTGGGTGATGAGGGAAGATAGCAAACCGCCAGGGCTATTGAAATGCACCACCGCACGACAAATACAATTTCGCTCAAAAAACAAGCTGAAAGTGATTCTTTATACACCATTTATTACAAATTTGATGATTTTACTGAAAAAGGGTTGCATCAGAACGCGAGCAGAGTATAGTGCGCTTCCACGGACGCGGGGTGGAGCAGCCTGGTAGCTCGTCGGGCTCATAACCCGAAGGTCGTCGGTTCAAATCCGGCCCCCGCAACCAATTAAAATCAGATAGCAGTAAACTTTACTTGATGGAAGAGTAAAGACGGACGCGGGGTGGAGCAGCCTGGTAGCTCGTCGGGCTCATAACCCGAAGGTCGTCGGTTCAAATCCGGCCCCCGCAACCAATTTAAAATCTGATGCACAGTTTACTCGATTTACTCGATGAAGAGTAAAGACGGACGCGGGGTGGAGCAGCCTGGTAGCTCGTCGGGCTCATAACCCGAAGGTCGTCGGTTCAAATCCGGCCCCCGCAACCAACACAATGAACACCCTGACGGGTGTTTTTTTGTTTCTACGCTCCCCTGCCGTTCCCCCCTGAGGCTGAAATCTTCTCGTCTGACAGCAAAACCATATGATTTCCCCTCGCAGCCGACAGGGCATCCTGGTGCGGAGAACGCCGGCTTCAGCGTTCGCGCGGTTTGCTCTGGCCTACAGCAGAGCCAGCAGAAAGATCAGTTCACCCAGTTCAATAGCCGCCCCCAGCGTATCGCCGGTCTGCCCGCCGAGGGTGCGTTTCAGCAATTGCCCAAGGATAAACATGGCCGCCATGGCGATCCCCATGGCGACCACGCCGTGCATACCCGGCAGCAGCATGGCGGCGAGGATCGCCGCCAACCCCAGCGTGACGCAGGTCTGGCGCCCGCTCACTTTGCCGATAAACACATTGCCCAGTCCCTCTTCCCGGGCGTAGCGATGGCGGTACATCAGCAGCACGGCGACGCCCCGCCCCACGGCGCAAGCGGCCGCCAGCGCAGCCAGCATCGGCGTTCCGCGCAGCGCCAGTTCGCTGACCACCAGCACTTTCGCCAGCAGAACAAAAATCAGCGCCAGCCCGCCGTGGGTTCCCAGCCTGCTGTCGCGCATGATCTCCAGCATCCGCTCCCGGCCACGGGCGGAGAATACCCCATCGCAGGTATCGGCCAGGCCATCGAGGTGAAAACCGCCGGTCAGCAGCGCCAGCGCCAGAATACAAAACAGGGCCGCGAGCGGGATACCGCACCACGCTTGCACGGCGAGAAACACCAGTCCGCTCAGTAACCCCAGCAGCGCTCCGACCAGGGGAAAAGTGACAATGCCGTGAACATACCGATCGATTTCCAGCCCCTGCGACCAGCGCGCCGGCACCGGTAAACGGCTGAGAAAAGAGAGCGTTGCCCAGAACAATTTGATCATTTTATTTTGACTCCAATCCCGGATACCACCAGCCAGACCTCATCCGCCGCCGCAGCCAGACGCTGGTTAACCCGGCCAGCGATATCCCGGAAATGCCGCGCAAGGCGATTTTCCGGGACAATCCCCATGCCCACCTCATTGGTGACCAGCACCACCTTTGCCGGACAACGTCGGCAGGCCGCAATCAACGTCGCGATTTCATCGTCAATCTGCCGTTCCATTGCCGCATAATCCCAGCCGTCGGGATCGCTATCGCCCCCCAGGGCAAACAGGATATTCGTCACCAGGGTGGTAATACACTCCAGCAGGATGGCCTCCTGCGGGTCGTTGTCCGGCGTAATCAGCTGCGCGAGGTGGCGCCCGCGCTCAGCGGTACGCCAGTGCGCCGGTCGGCTATCGCGGTGATGCTGAATTCGCGCCGCCATTTCGTCGTCAACGATCTGCGAGGTGGCGAGATACAATACCCGCGGCGAACCGGCGATTAAGTCCTCGGCGTGGCGGCTTTTTCCGCTGCGGGCGCCGCCGGTAACCAGAATCAGCATGATGGCTCCTGATGCTGCTGCATGATGCGGTAGATTTTTTCGATATCGATATGCTGACGCATGGCGGCGGCCAGCACATCAAACTGCTGCGATTTGTACCGGGCGTAGTGAACCATGACGTCCAGCGCCGGCAGCCCCTTGCGTTCACGCAGGCCGTTAACCAGCGCGCGGGTGAAATCGTCACTGTCGAACAAACCGTGCAGATAGGTGCCAAACGCCAGCCCGTCTTCCGTCATCGCCCCGTCCGCTACCGGCTGCCCGTTTTTCTCCAGCCGCATCAGCGGCTGACAATCGCCTTGCAGGGTAGTTTCACCCATATGAATTTCATAGCCACGCACTTTCAGGGCGCCAGCCCCCGCCAGCCAGCCGGGAAGCGCAGCCGACATCGTCGCCTCAACCCGGGTCGTGGTTTTATGCCGCGCAAACCGCGTCACGGTATTGAGCAGGCCCAGGCCAGCTAATTCCCCCAGCCCGGACTCCACGTCATCGCTAATCGTCTCGCCCAGAATCTGATAGCCACCGCAGATCCCCAGCACCGGTATGCCCTGACGATGCGCCTGCAGTATGCCCTGCTCCATGCCGCTTTCCCGCAGCCATACCAGGTCGCCGAGGGTGTTTTTGCTGCCGGGCAGGATAATCAGGTCGCTCGCCGCCAGATCCTGCGGATAACGAACGTAGCGCACGCGGACGTCCGGCTGCGCCGCGAGGGCGTTGAAATCGGTAAAGTTCGAGGTATGCGGCAGCTGTACGACCGCAATATCGATCTCACGCTTTGCGCTACCGGGATACTTCCCTTTCTGCAGCGCCACGCTGTCTTCATCTTCCAGATCGATCTCCAGCCACGGCAACACGCCGAGCACGGGCACGCCGGTTAGCGCTTCGATCTGCTCAATCCCCGAGTGCAGCAGCGCCACATCGCCGCGGAATTTATTGATGATCACCCCTTTCACTCTGGCGCGCTCCTGGGGCTGGAGTAGCGCCAGCGTCCCGTAGATCGCGGCAAACACGCCGCCGCGATCGATATCGGCGACGAGAATCACCGGGCACTGCGCCATCTCCGCCATTCCCATGTTGACGATATCGCGATCGCGCAGGTTAATCTCCGCCGGGCTGCCGGCCCCCTCAAGCACCAGCACCTCATACTCCTGCGCCAGGCTGCGGTACACCGCGAGGATCTGTTCACGCAGACGCGGTTTGTACTCGTGGTAGCTCACCGCATCCATATCGCTCGCCACTTTGCCCATCAGTACCACCTGGGCGTTGAGATCGCTGGTGGGCTTCAACAAAATGGGATTCATCCGCACATCCGGCGCGATGCCCGCCGCTTCCGCCTGAAAGATCTGCGCCCGGCCCATCTCTTTACCATCGGCGGTAATCCCGGAGTTCAGCGCCATATTCTGCGATTTAAACGGCGCCGTTCGCAGGCCGTCCTGATAAAAAATCCGGCACAGACCGGCGACCAGTACGCTTTTGCCGACATCGGACGCCGTCCCCTGCAACATGATTGCCTGCGCCATGACGCCTCCTCACTCGCGTTTGCTCGCATCTGTTTTACAGTCCCGTGTTGCTATTATCCGGCAACGGCTCTGCCGCCGCGCCAGGTTTCATCTTCAGGCCGCGCCAGCCAGCAGATAGCGCACCAGCATAAACAGCGCCAGCGCCAGGGTCGAAGCGACCCACATCAGTCGAATCGTCCGCGGAATATCGTCTGGCGAGATGTCACGTACGGCATCGCCGATCCACGGCTTTTCAACCCGCTCGCCGAAATAGTCGTTTGGCCCCCCCAGCCGGATGCCCAGCGCGCCGGCCACGCTGGCTTCTGACCAGGCGCAGTTGGGGCTGCTGTGATGATAACGATCGCGCCAGCCGATGCGCAGGGCGCCTGCGCCATCGTTGCGGCATAGAAACGCCGCGAGGCTCAACAGCAGCCAGCTCAGGCGCGCGGGAATAAAATTCGCCACATCGTCAAGGCGAGCGCTGACCATGCCTATCGCGCGGTATTTTTCCTGCTTATAGCCGACCATGGAGTCGAGGGTGTTAATGGCTTTATAGGCCATCGCCAGCGGCACGCCTCCCAGCAGCAGGAAGAACAGCGGCGCAATAATGCCGTCGACGGTGTTCTCCGCCACCGTCTCCACCACCGCGCGGTTAATCTGTGCAGGCTGGAGCCGCGAGGTATCGCGCCCGACAATCCAGGAGAGTTTTTCCCGACTCTGCGCCAGATCGCCCGCGCGCAGCGGACGCTCGACCTCACGCGCGGAACTCGCCAGGCAGCGGCCGGCCAGCAGCGTAAAGATTAGCCACACCTCCAGCCCCCAGCCAAGCCAGGGATGGATGCTTTCCGCCAGCCGCAGCACGCCCCAGGTGATGCTCCACGTCAGGCCAACCACGACCAGCCACAGCAGCGCCCCGCCGGCCCGCAGCGCGCCGTCGCGATGGCAGTGTCGGCGAATGATAGGTTGCACAAAGGTGATGAGTTTGCCCATCCAGCGCACCGGATGGGGCCAATGCGGGGGATCGCCAAGCATAAAATCGAGGAGCCACGCGGTACACCAGGCAAGCAGCGTCATCGCCCGAGCCTCGCCTTCTGCCGGCAGGTGAGAAAAAATGCATCAAGTCTTACCGCCATACCCTGTTCCTGTTCAGGGTGGTCGGGGTGTAAAGGGGCCCCCGCCGCAATCTTTCGTCGGTACGCCTCTGAGCAACCCACTTCCCACCGAAGTTGTTGGTCATCACCGACAGGCAGGTTTTCTGGCTTAGCGTCATCCTTACCCGTCCTTCCCCATCTCGCGACAGGTGGTCTTTACGGGGTCGTCAGCATCACAGCAGCGGGGGCTGCGGGGGAGTCGTCACCCCCTTCCCTGGCACCTGTCGGTTGATCTCGCGAACGCCTCCCGGCTCGCTTTCGCCCTGATGGTCGATCAATCAGGCACGACATTATGCCACAGCGATGTCGCGACGGCTTGCGCAGTCAGAGGCGGGTAGCCAGAATATGATGTAATGCCGTAAGCAGGCGCTGGTTTTCCTGATAGCTGCGGATCGCCACGCGGAAATAACCGTCCCCCAGCCCCGGATAGTTGGCGCAGCTGCGAATTAAAATATGCTGCGCAAGCAACGCCTGCTGCAGGTCGCCCTCCGGGAGCTCGCAGCGTAAAAACAGATAGTTCGCTCGCCCCGGATAGACCGTCAGGCCGCGCAGCCGGCTGAGCGCCTGATAAAAACGCCGTCCTTCCTCGGCCAGCCATCGCCAGGTGGCCTGTTGATAGGCGCGATCCTTGAGAATAATTTCCCCGGCCAGCGCGGCAAACGCATTGACAGACCACGGCATTTGCTGCTCACGCAGCCGGGCGACGGCCTGCTCATTGCTGTTGATCAGATACCCCAGACGCAGGCCGGGAATGGCGTAGAATTTGGTCAGGGAACGCAGCACCCAGATATGCGGGTTATCATGCAGAAGGGGGATAAACCCCGGCTGGTCGGGAATAAAATCGATAAACGCTTCATCCAGGATGAGCGCAATCCCCAGCGCCTGACAGCGCGCGGCAATCGCTTCCAGCAGCGGGCGCTCCGGCAGCAAGCCGGTGGGGTTGTTGGGCGTACAGAGGAACAGACAATCCAGCTCTGGCGTCAGCGCGTGCAGCATCCTCCCGCTCAGCTGCCAGCCCTCCTCTTCACGTAGCGCAAACTCCTCAATGGCGCACCCCGCCGCCTGCAGCGCACGGCGATACTCGGCAAAGCCGGGTTTGACAATCATCGCCCGGCGCGGCCTGAGGCCGTTAACGAGGGTGAAAATAGATTCGGTTTCGCCATTGCCAGCGAGGATCCAGGAAGCGGGAATCTGATGATGCGCGGCCAGCGCGGCGTGCAACTGTTGATATTCGACGTCAGGGTAGCGTTCCGCCCGCGCAAGATTGTCGATGAGCGCGCGCTTTAAGCTTTCCGGCATCCCTAAGGGATTAATATTGGCGCTAAAATCCAGCAGTTGCTCCGGGTTGATGCCCAGCAGCGCGGCGGCCTCCCGGATATTGCCGCCGTGCGCGCTCTTCAGTAGGGCCATCGCCCGCTCCTGTGTGGTTAGCCGAGCCTTGCCAGGGTGGCGCTATCGGCAAAGTAGGCCTTAATGCCCGCCAGAATCGACTCCGCGACCTGCTGCTGGAAGGTAGCCGTTTTCAGCTTGCGCTCTTCCTCGACGTTGCTGATAAACGCCGTTTCCACCAGAATCGACGGGATATCCGGCGCTTTCAGCACCGCGAAGCCCGCCTGCTCAACCTGGTTCTTATGCAGATCGTTAATCCTGCCCATTTTTTGCAGCACCGCTTTACCAAACTTCAGGCTATCGGCGATGGTCAGCGATTGCACCATGTCGAACATTGTATGGTCGACATAGCGGTCGCCGCTCTTGCTGACGCCGCCCACCAGGTCGGAGGCGTTCTGGGTTTGCGCCAGGTATTTCGCGGCGGTACTGGTGGCGCCTTTGGTGGACAGCGCGAACACCGAAGAGCCGCGCGGCTGCCGGCTGGTGAAGGCATCAGCGTGAATCGAGACGAACAGGTCGGCGCGCTGTTTTTGCGCCTTCGCGACGCGGACCTTCAACGGAATAAAGACATCCTCGTTGCGGGTCATGTAGGCCTTCATATTGCCCTCTTTCTCGATCAACGCCCGTAACCGGCGAGCAATCTGCAGCACCACGTCTTTCTCGCGGGTACGATATTTCCCCACCGCGCCGGAGTCTTCGCCGCCGTGACCCGGATCGAGCATAATAACGATTGGCCGGTCGCGCCCGGCTTTGCCCGGCTTAGGCCCGCTTTCCGCCGGCGGCACCTGCCGCTCAAGATCGCCTTTGTTGTAATCTTCCAGCAGCGCCAGCAGCGGATCCTGTACATCCGTCGCCGTGGACGGGTAGAGATCCATCACCAGACGTTCTTTAAAGCCCGCCACCGGCGCGAGGGCGAAGAGCTGCGGTTTCACGTCTTGCTTGAGTTCAAATACCATGCGCACGGTTTGCGGATCAAACTGGCCGACGCGGGCGGACTTAATATAGGGATCGTCGTCGCGGATACTGGTGCCCATGCCTTTCAGCACCGAGTTCAGATTGACCCCTTCCAGATCCACAACCAGCCGCTCCGGATTGCTTAAAGCAAACTGCCGGTATTTCAGCACGTGATTGGATTCTAGCGTGACGCGCGTGTAGGTCGACGACGGCCAGACGCGCACGGCAACGACCTGCGCAACGGCAGCGAAACCTACCGGACTGACGCTCATTAACCACATAGCGCCCGCCCCCTGTAAAAAGCGACGACGGCTTAACCCTGACTTGTATCCCGGCATGCCACTCCCAAGCAATAAAGACGTATTTGAACCCAAAACGAACAGATTGACCGGAAACTTTAACGAAAGCCGCATAACCTGTCATCTATAAAAGGGTAAACAATCTTTGACAGCACGCTTTGGGTCACAGATTTTTATCAGTTTTGCCGCAAATTTGGGCTTGCGTTTAATAGCAAAACAGAATAAAAATACACTTATTACGAATAATCATGCATTGAGGGTTGTGTCATGGTGAAGGAACGTCGCACCGAACTGGTAGAAGGATTCCGCCATTCTGTCCCCTACATTAACGCCCATCGGGGGAAAACGTTTGTCATCATGCTGGGCGGCGAAGCCATTGAGCATGAGAATTTCTCCAGCATTGTCAATGACATTGGCCTTTTGCATAGCCTGGGCATCCGCCTGGTGGTGGTCTATGGCGCGCGTCCACAGATCGACGCTAACCTGGCGGAGCACCATCACGAGCCGATCTATCATAAACAGACCCGCGTGACGGATAGCAAAACCCTCGAACTGGTTAAGCAGGCGGCGGGCATGCTGCAGCTGGAAATTACCGCCCGTCTGTCGATGAGCCTGAATAACACCCCGCTGCAGGGCGCGCATATCAACGTGGTGAGCGGCAACTTTATTATCGCCCAGCCGCTGGGGGTCGACGATGGCGTCGATTATTGCCACAGCGGGCGTATTCGCCGTATTGATGAAGAGGCCATTCATCGCCAGCTGGATAACGGCGCGATCGTCCTGATGGGGCCGGTTGCCGTTTCGGTTACTGGCGAAAGCTTCAATCTGACCTCGGAAGAGATTGCCACTCAGCTGGCCATTAAGCTGAAGGCCGAAAAAATGATCGGCTTCTGTTCGTCGCAGGGCGTCTATAACCAGGATGGCGTTATCGTTTCCGAACTGTTTCCTAACGAAGCGCAGGCTCGCGTGGAAGAGCTGGAAGCGGAGGAAGATTACAACTCCGGTACGGTGCGTTTCCTGCGAGGCGCGGTGAAGGCCTGCCGCAGCGGCGTGCGGCGCTGCCACCTGATCAGCTACCAGGAAGATGGGGCGTTACTGCAGGAGCTGTTCTCACGCGACGGTATCGGGACCCAGATCGTCATGGAAAGCGCCGAGCAGATTCGCCGCGCCACCATTAACGATATTGGCGGTATCCTTGAACTGATCAGCCCGCTGGAGCAACAGGGGATTCTGGTGCGCCGTTCCCGCGAGCAGCTGGAGATGGAAATAGATAAATTCACCATCATTCAGCGCGATAACACGACAATTGCCTGCGCCGCGCTCTATCCGTTCCCGGAAGAAAAAATCGGTGAGATGGCCTGCGTCGCGGTGCATCCGGATTACCGCAGCTCATCGCGCGGGGAGATGCTGCTGAACCGCATTGCTGCCCAGGCGAAGCAGATGGGGTTGAGCAAACTGTTTGTCCTCACCACCCGCAGCATTCACTGGTTCCAGGAACGCGGCTTTACCCCGGTCGATATCGATCTGCTGCCGGAGAGTAAGAAAGAGATGTACAACTACCAGCGTCGTTCCAAGGTGTTGATGGCCGACCTCGGCTGATGTCACCGCCCCCGGCGCCGGCCCGTCTCCCGTGTAGCCCGGCTAAGCGTAGCGCCAGCCGGGGAAATACCGGGCGGGGACTTTCGATAACAGCTGAAGATTGCGATTATTCGCGGCTGGCGAAGATCTCCGCCAGCCCGCTGCGCCGCTCGGTGCGGGCGACAATCGCCTGGCTCAGCACCTGCTCATCGGCGTAAATCGACAGCTGCTGCTTCGCCCGCGTAATCGCGGTGTAGACCAGCTCGCGGGTCACCAGCGGAACGCTCTTTGCCGGCAGAATCAATGCCGCATGGTCGAACTCCGACCCCTGCGATTTATGCACCGTCATTGCCCACGCGGTATCGTGATCCGGCAGGCGACTCGGCTGCACCGATTTAATGCTGCCATCCGCCATCGGGAACCAGACGCGAAGCCCTTCCCCGCGGTCCAGCGCAATCCCGATATCGCCATTAAACAGACCCAGTGCGCTATCGTTGCGTGAAATCATCACCGGACGACCTTCATACCAGCGCGCATGTCGCGGCAGGGTAATCACTCGTTTACGGTTGAGCATCTGTTCCAGCTGTTCATTGAGCCCGCTGACGCCGTACGGGCCGTCACGCAGGGCGCACAGCAGCTGGAATTCACCGAAAGCGGCGATTAACGCCTCCGGCTCGGCCCGTTCGCGCAGCAGCTGCAGATAGCGGCCATACCCCGCCTGCGCCTGGTCGAGCATCGCGGCATATTCTTCCGTGGTGCTCAGCGCATGAAGAACGATATCGTCAAACGGCTGACGTAGGGTCGCCCGGACGCCGTGGCGATCGCCGCCGTTCACCGCGCGAGCCAGATGGCCAATGCCGGAATGGCTGCCAAAACGGTAGCTTTTTTGCAGCAGACACAGGCTGTCGCGCAGCGCGCCGGCAATATCGCCTTCACCCGCCGGTAGCGAATGGCCGGTCAAGCGGCTCAGCTGCGCCGCGCGCCCGGCGGTATAGCCGGCGTTCACCCAGGCGCAAATATCGCCGAGCACCGCCCCGGCTTCCACGGAGGCCAACTGGTCGCGGTCGCCAAGGAAAATCACCCGCCCGTGCTCCGGCAATGCGTCAATCAGCCGCGCCATCATCGGCAGGTCGATCATCGAGGCCTCATCGACGACCAGCACGTCCAGATGTAACGGGTTGCCGGCATGATAACGCATACGCTGGCTGCCGGGCTGCGCCCCCAGCAGCCGATGCAGCGTACTGGCTTCGGTAGGCAGCAACGCTTTTTGCTCATCGGTGAGCGGCAGGCGGCGCAGCGCCTCGCCCAGCGACTCGGTCAATCGCGCGGCGGCTTTCCCGGTTGGCGCCGCCAGGCGGATACGACAGCGGGGCTGGCAGGTGGTCTGAATCAGCGCCGCCAGCAGCCTGGCGACGGTGGTGGTTTTCCCGGTACCGGGGCCGCCGGAAATGACCGAGATACGGCGGGTCAGCGCCACCGCGGCGGCGACCTTTTGCCAGTCGATCTCGGCACTGGCGGGAAACAGAGCGTCCAGGGTGGCGGCCAGCTGGGCCTCGTCAACCTCCACCACCTGATTCGCCTCGTTAAAGAAGCGAGCGACGGTCAGCTCATTACGCCACATGCGGTTAAGATAGAGCCGCTCGCCGCAGAGGATAATCGGCGTCGGGCGATCGCCGCAGCTGACCGCCGCCGAGGAGAGTAGAAGCGCCGACCAGTCATCGGGCGTACCGGCCTGCGCCAGCAGCTGCTCACGCAGATCGCTGGCTTTTCCGCTCAGCAGGTCGTCTGCGCGCAGTCGTGAAATCGGCAGACAGACGTGACCCTCGCCCGCATCCCGACTGAGCACCGCCGCCGCCAGTTTTACCGCCGGGTGCGCTTCCTGCGCCACCATCAGCGCAAACTGCACGTCCAGCGGGCGTAACAACCGTTGATTTGCCGCTTCAAGCAACAGTTCATCCATCGTCATGCCATGACCTCCTGAACGTCTCCGGCAAACAGCGCGTCCATGCCGTCAATCAGCGCCCGCGCCGGGCGGGTGGTAAAGATGCCCTGGCCTCCGTCCTGCCCGTCCATACCGCGTAAAAAAAGATAGATCACGCCGCCGAAATGACGTTCGTAATCATAGGCAGCAATACGGTGGCGCAGATAGCGATGCAGCGCCAGGCTGTAGAGCTGATACTGCAAATCATAACGATGAGTACGCATGGCCTGGTCCATCGCCTGCCGGGTATAGGCCTCGCGGTCCGCTCCCAGCCAGTTCGATTTGTAATCCAGCAGGTAATAACGGTCGTTATGGCGAAACACGAGGTCGATAAAGCCTTTCAGCATGCCGCGGACCTGACGAAAATCCAGGGGGGGGCAATCGACGGAAAGCGGATCGTAGCGGCGAATCAACGCATCCAGGCGCTGCGGCTCCAGCGGTTGTTCAATCGGCAGATAGAAGGCCATTTCAACCTGTTTATCGCCGGCGGTAAGCTGATTCAGCGCGATACTCGCCCCCGGCAACGGGGTGCGTAATACGCCGTCCAGCCACTGCGTCAGCACCGGCGTCCACTGCTCATCGAAGCCCGCTGACCGCAGCTTTTCTGCCATCCAGTCGGCGGGTACCGGCTGGGTAAAATCGAGATCCTCAAACAGGCTATGCAGAAATGTCCCCGGCGATGCGCCGCGCGGAAACTGATGCGGCGTCAGCTGCGGCTCTTCGGCAACCTCGCCGACGCCTGTGGCATCGACGTCAAGACGCGGCAACAACTCCTGCGCCGAACTGTGGCCATGCTGCTGCAACCCGGAATAGCTGGTGACCCGCCAGTCATCGGTCACCGGGCGGGTCAGCCTGCGCGCGGACAGCGGCGGCAGGGCCTCCTGCGGCGCCTGCCATGGCGTGTCGTCTGGCGCAGCGGGCGTTTGCAGGGCGATATCGTCGCAGCAGAAGTCCTGCAAACGCGCCCTCAGCCCGGCGGCATCCAGCGCTTCGCCGCCCTGCAGCAGCCGCCCCAGCGCGCTGTGATGAAAATCGCTGGCCCCGGGCTTATCGCTGCGCCGGGTGCTCAGGGGAGCAACGCCGAGGCTGCAGTGCCAGACCGCACGGGTCAGCGCAACGTACAGCAGACGTAAATCTTCGGCCAGACGCTCCGCCTCCGCCAGCTCCAGACTCCCCTCTTCCTGACCGAGGTCGAGGACCGCGGCAAAAGAGTCGCGATCGTGATAAAACGCCTGATCCTGTTTACGGAAACGGGCAATAAACGGCAGCCATACCAGCGGGTATTCCAGCCCTTTTGATTTATGCACGGTCACGATTTGCACCAGATGCTTATCGCTCTCCAGACGCATCTGCTGGCTGGAAGCGTTACTGTCCGGTTCGGCGATGCGCTGCGTCAGCCAGCGCACCAGCGCATGTTCGCTTTCCAGCTGGCTGGCCGCCTCCTGTAACAGTTCGCTGATATGCAGGATGTCGGTTAACCGGCGTTCGCCTCCCGCCGTCGCCAGCAGGTTTTCCGCGATATGACGGGCGCTCATCAGCGAGCGCAGCATCGGCATCACGCCGCGCTGGCGCCAGATTTGCCGGTATTCGCTGAACTCCTCCACCAGCGCGTCCCACGCCCGCTCGTCCTGATTGAGACACTCAATATCCCACGCATTGAGGCCGAATATCGCCGTCGCCAGCGCGCTGCGCAGCGTATTCTCGCGTTCCGGGGCCAGCACCGCCTGCAGCACCCACAGCAGCTCCTGCGCTTCCGGCGTTTCAAAAACGCTATCGCGATTGGAAAGGTACACCGACGGGATGGCAAGCGCCCGTAGCGCATCGCGGATCAGCGAGGCTTCCTGGCGATTACGCACCAGTACCGTGATATCAGAGGCCTGCACCGGACGGGCATTTTCGCCGCGCCACAGCAGCGCGCTCCCCCGCTGGCCGGCGCTTAACCAGTCGCGAATTTGCGTCGCGCACAGCTGCGCCATCCAGGCCTGATAATCCCCCGCCCCAACGGCTTCGCCGGGCATCAGCCAGACGTTCATCGCCGGCACCGCGTCGTTATCGACGGTAAATCGCAGCCCGCGGTTTTTCCCCGCCGATTTGACCGGCAAAAAAGGGATCTCACGGAACATGAACGGATTATCGCTCAGGCTGAACAGGCGGTTGACGCTTTCCACCATGCCAGGAGCAGAACGCCAGTTGGTGTCGAGCGTATAGTGGGCGGTGACGTCGCCGCGCGCTTTCATATAGGTAAAAATATCTGCGCCGCGAAAGGCATAGATGGCCTGCTTGGGGTCGCCAATCAGCAGCAGCGCCGTTTCCGGCTGCCGCCGCCAGATGCGACGGAAAATGCGATACTGCTGCGGGTCGGTATCCTGGAATTCATCAATCATCGCCACCGGGAAACGCTGACGAATGGCGCTGGCCAACGCTTCGCCGCTGTCGCCGCGCAGGGCGTCATCAAGCCGACTAAGCATGTCATCAAAGCCCAGTTCACCCCGACGACGCTTCTCCCGGGCGACCGCTTCGCGAATTTCCACCATCGCTCGGGCGATAACCAGATCCGTCAGCGTCAGCGGTGACGCCAGCAGCTGCTCGATCGCGCTGAACAGCGGATGCACCGGCGGCTCGCCGCCCGTTTTGGTGCGTTCATACAAGAAGGCCTGAGAGAATTTTTCCAGCGCCTCAGGAAGCTGGTAGCCGAGCGTCTCTTCCTGCGCCCAGGCGCTGATCTTCTCGATCCATTTCCCCTGATTGCCGCGATTGAACTTGCGCCGGTCAAGAGCGGAATTCTCCAGCACGCTGTCAATCTCGCCAACCTGCTCCCGCCACTGCATTTTAACGGCGTTAATGCGCTCGATAATTTGCTGATGGCGTTCGGCCAGCGTCTCTTCTGGCGCTGGCGGAGATTTAAGCTGCGGGGCCTCACCCTGCAACCAGCGATCGAGAGATTTCAACAAGTCGCGGGGACCTTTCCATGCCTCATGGATGACGGCCGCGATCTCACGCGGCAGCGGATAGCAATGCCGACGCCAGAAGTCAGCGCAGGCCTGATAGCGCAGCCGGGATTCATCCTCGATCAGCTGCTGCTCAAACAGCATACCGGACTCAAAGGCGTTCAGGCTGAGCATCCGCTGACAGAAGCCGTGGATGGTGAACACTGCCGCTTCGTCCATCTGCCGTTCCGCCAGCAGCAGCGTTTGCGCCGCCTGGTTTTTATCGGGGATTTCTGCCAGCAGCGCGGCATAGAGGGGGTCGGCCGCGCTGTCACGCAGGCAGGCAATGCGCAGTTCGTGGATATTGCTGCGAATACGGCCACGCAGTTCTTCGGTGGCCGCCTCGGTGAAGGTCACCACCAGCAGCTCTTCCACGCTGACCGCGCGAGGAAAGGCGGATTCACCGCCAAGCCCCAGCAGCAGCCGCAGGTAGAGCGCGGCGATGGTAAAGGTTTTTCCGGTGCCCGCAGAGGCTTCTATCAGGCGCTCTCCCGTCAGGGGCAAGCGCAGGGGATCCAGAGACTCGGCGGTTTCGGTCATTCGTTCTCTCGCATCAGGGGTAAGGATTTCTGCAATGCGCTGACGTTTTCCCAGACTTTACCACCCTGCGGATGGACGTAATCCGTCTTGCCGTTCTGGCTGCCGGAGACCTGGGACAATATCGCCATGCCTTGCGGATCCACCACCGTCTGATGGAAGAAGTCGGCAAGTTTTTGCGGCGTCAGCAGTTTAATCTGAGCCACTACTTTATCACGTGAATCGAAACGCATATTACCGCGATCGAAATCTTTGCTCAGCTGCGACGCTTCGCCGCCCAGGGTTTGCGGCGCCTGGGTCATCTGACTTATCACCGCCTGCTGAATTTGCGCAAACTCTTGCGGACTCATGGCCCGCAGCTTGGCTTCCGCCGTCGGGAAGAATGCCTGGAAGCGCTGCCAGAGGAAAGCCGGCTGTTTATCGCTGCTTTGCAACAGAAAGCCCAATCCCCACTGGCGACCGACGTTCATCGGGAAGGCAAAGACCGCATAGCCCAGCTGCTCTTCGGTACGCAGCTGATTATAGAACCACGGCTGAACGATTTGCCCCAGCAGAGAGCTGGCGGCGGTGCTGCTGTATTCATCCACGTTCGGCGGCGCAAAGACGGCGGCCAGCGCCGAATCGGTACTGTTGCCGGCTTTTTCAAAAATCGCCACTTGCTTGCTGTCAACCAGCACATCTTTATTGCGACACCACTCGTCGCCGTCGGCACCCAGCTGCTGTTGGATCTGGCGCGCCATCGCGATCGACCGGTCGGCGCTGAGGTTGCCAATCACCAGCAGTTCCGGGCGCCCTTTCGCTTTCAGGTTATCGCGGTATGCCAGCACCTCTTTCAGGGTTATCGACGGCAGCAGCGCCCGGCGCTCTTCCCGCTGGAAATAGGGCACCTGCGACAGCATCTGTACCGGCATAATCGCCTGATCGTAGGCTTTGCCTTTATCCGCCGAGTCCATCATCTGGGCATACCAGGATTTAGCCTGTTCCAGCTGTTCTTCGTCTGGCGTATAGCTAAAGTAGCCGTCCAGCAGCGCGGTAAACAGCTGCGGCAGCCGCTGGGTGTAGCCATTGGCATTCATCATCAGCCCGTTATTGGCGCCGGTTGAGAAGGAGATGCCGCCCACCGCCGCTTGGTTGCTGAGCTGGTCAAGAGCGATGCCCGCCAGATAATCGTTCAGTGCAAACATTACCTGGCTGCGCGCGCTGTCCATCGCCTGCGGATTACGCAGTACCAGAGAGATATCGGCTTTCGGCTCGCTGGCGAAGTACTGGCTCGGCGCATACACCACCCGCAGGGTCGGCTCATCGACGATCAGCTGCGGATGCGGGTAGGCCTTATCGCTTTTGATCAGCGTAAAATCGTCAGGTATGTAGGGGTTCAGCACCGGCAGTTTAAGGTCGATAGCGTTCGCCTTCTGCTGCCAGTCGGCAAAGGTCTGCGTGCTGATTTTATCCACCTGGTACGGCGCGTTGACGAAGTAGGCGCTCTTGTTATGCGGCTCCTGCGGGCTGATATACCACACGCGCGCATTTTGTGGCGTCATCATCGCCAGCCGGTCCTTAATCGCCTGCGGATCGTAACGGTCAGCAATATTCACCACATCCAGCGCATGCTCCACCGGTACGCGAATCATGGTGTCCGCCAGCCATTCCACATAATCCATATCGCGGTTTATCGATGGATAGCGAAAATCGAGCTCCAGAACGTGGGACAGCTCATCGAAATAGCGTTTGTCGATACCCTGAGTGCGCAACACATTGAGATAGCTGAAGATCGCGGCCGCGACTTCATCACGATGCGCCAGGCCTTTATCGGTCAGGGTGGCGGAAATAGCCAGCACCCCGCTGTTACCGTTGACCACCGGGTCGGAATCGGCGCGGATGCCTTCCACCAGCCCTTGCTGCTGCAGCCAGTCCGATAACGTTCCTGGACTGCGGTTACCGATCATATAGGTCACCAGCTCGTCGGTTTTACTACGGAACTGGTCGCTATTGTTATCAATACGGAATTCAACGCGCAGCACTTTACGCGGCATCGCCGGGACGTAGTGAATGATGATGCCTTTTTGCGCATCGGTCACCACCGGAACGGTAATTTCCGGTTTGCTGATATTGTGGTTCTCTACCCGGCCATAGGTTCTGGCGGCAATGCTCGCCAGCTCCGGCAGCGGTTTGTTGCTGTAAATCACCGCTTTCATCAGATTCGCGGAGTACCAGCTGTCGCGGAAAGTATGCAGGGCGTCGAGCACCGGTTTACCGGGCTTGTCGCCGAGGGTTTCCAGGTTACCACCGGAAAAATGCGCGGCCGGGTGCGCCGGGTTAATGGTTTCGGCGCTCACCTGCGCCATGCGCATCCCGTCCCGGGTACGCGCCATGGTCAGCTCGGCATTGACCGCGTTGCGCTCGCGGTCAGCATATTTTTTATCCAGCAGCGGCGCCGCGATCGCATCCGCCAGCCGATCCACCGCCCCGTCGAGAGCATCGTTTTCGACTTCAAGATAGAAGGCGGTGCGATAAGGGGCCGTGCTGGCATTATGGCTGCCGCCGTGCATTTTGAGGAATTCGGCGAGGTTGTCAGGCTGCGGATAGTTTTTCGAGCCCATCAGCGTCATGTGCTCCAGAAAGTGAGCCAGCCCCTGATGTTCGACAGGATCCTGCAGCGACCCCACGGGCACCACCAGCGCAGACAGTGATTTCACCGCCTGCGGATCGGAAACCAGCAGGACCACCATGCCATTATCCAGGCGAATCGCCTGATACTGTCGGGGATCTTTTTCGCTTTTGCGGATGGTTTCCTGAATCGGTTGCCATCCGCTATCGGCCTGACTTAACGGTGCCCAGAGGGCTGCCAGTACTAAAATAACCTTGAACCATACACTGCGGGGCATTCACGAACCTCATCATTAACAAACTTTGCGCTGACAGCGTCAGCGTTATGCATATCAGTCCGTGATTCGTTGCGCATGATAATTGAACCCCCTTACCTGCGCAATTTTTATACTATTACAAATTTATTCGGACTGATGGAAACGAAATACCGGCAACAAATAACGCTGCGTTTGCGCAATGATTTCGTCATAGTAGGCCGGCTCAAGGGTGCGCCACAGGCGTTGATACCAGACATCCGTACCTTCGCCGCTGACCACCATATTGCCTTCATACGTCTGCAGAAATTTGCTGCGCGCTTTTTGCTGCGTCTCTTCGTCCATTAACATGACATCCTTTTCAGCGTCATAACAGACTTTTAGCCATGCGCCGCCGCTTTCAGGCAGCAACAGCAGCGGCCTGGACATGCCTTGCAGGTAACCCTCTACCAGCTCATCAAGGTACGCCTTCGCCTGCTCCTGCGCCAGCGGCGGGAAGCGCCACTCTCCCTCTTTACGCACCAGCAGACGGCTTTCACCGGTTCCGCCGCCAGCACAGTAGACAAGGTGTTCCAGCCAAAGTTGCATCCCTTGCGCCACGCTCAGTAGCGAAGGCCGCCAGCGTAACAGGCCGTCAGATTGTACCTGCTGTAGCCATCCGCTTATGTTGACCCCGTTACATTGCAGATCGATTTCCATGCTTTGCGCAGGCTGGCGGCTGGCAATGACCCGCTCCGCGAGATTCTGCATTTCCAGACGCTGCGTCTCCCAGGCCAGCTCGCCGAAGGCGCCGTAGGGCAGCTCTCCCGCCGCCCGGAAACGGCGATACATTATCGACGCGTCCTGCTGTTCAATCAGCGTATTCAGCAGCTGTTGGTTGAGGTGATAGCGGCTCAGCCCTTCCAGCGCAAACGGTTCGTCATCTGGAATTTCACTCTCTTCAGAGCGGAAGTTGACCCGCAGGCGCTGCTGGAAGAAGGCGCGCACCGGGTGCTGCCAGAAGCGCAGTAGCTGCTCAAAGGGCAGGGTTTCGATAGCCAGCGCCGGCAACGGCTGGATAAAGTCACTCTGCGCCTCCCCTTGCTGACTGGCTGCCGCCAGCCATTCCCGGGCATAGCTTTGCTGTTCATCGGCGCGGAAGTTCGCCGCATCGAAGGGCATGCGCGTATGCAGATGGGTGATATGCGCTTTCACCCGCCGCTCGCTGGTATCGCAATCCTGCGCCTCATCTCCGACCAGGCAGTGGCTCTGACCGATATAATCCGCCAGCTCCTGCACCAGCACCGAAGGATAGCGTTCGCTGTTGTCCTGAATCGAGCGCCCGATATAGCTGATATAGAGTTTCTGTTCAGCGGACATCAACGCTTCCAGGAACAGATAACGGTCGTCATCACGGCGGCTGCGGTCGCCGCGTTGCGGCTTCTGGCTCATTAAATCGAAGCCCAGCGGCGCCAGCGTTCGCGGATATACGCCGTCGTTCATCCCCAGCAGACATACCACTTTGAACGGAATAGAGCGCATCGGCATCAGGGTACAGATGTTGACCGGCCCGGCGAGGAAACGCTGGCTGATACGCTGCTGGTCCAGCCGCTGCGCCAGCTCATCACGAAGCAGGGAAAGCGGGACATGCTGGTCATATTGCGCCAGGACGCCTTCGCCAATGGCCGCCTGCCACTGCTGTTCAATCAGCGCCAGCGCCGCTTCCGTTTCGCTGTCGGGGAGGAAGAAGTCATTCAGCAGATCGCGGCAAACCGGCAGCCACTCCGCCAGCGGGCGCTCCTGCGCCAGCCCGCGCCGCCACAGGTTGAGCTGCATCAGCAACGAGGCCAGATTCCCCACCAGCTCGGCAATCAGCCCGCTGGACTCATCGTACGGCAGAACCGACCGCCACTCGCCCTGGCTACTGTCCATCGCGTAGCCCAGCAGCATCCGCGTCAGGCCAAAGCGCCAGGTATGCTGACCGGTGGTGGGCAGGTCCAGCTCACGCACGTTATCGTCATCTATACCCCAGCGGACGCCGGACTCATTGACCCACTGACGCAGGTAGCGCAGCCCCTCTTCGTCAATATTAAAGCGCGCCGCGAGTACCGGGACATCCAGCAGCGCCAGCACATCTTCGCTGGCAAAACGGCTGTCGGGCAGGGAAAGCAGCGTAATAAACGCCTGCAGCGCCGGGTGCGACTCGCGGGCGCGGCGGTCGGAAATAGCCCACGGCAGCCAGCGTTCACCGCTGGCGCTGCCAAATACCGCCTGAATATACGGACTGTAGCTGTCGATATCCGCCACCATCACGATGATATCGCGCGGGGTCAGTTCAGGATTCTCTTCCAGCATCGCCAGCAGCCGATCGTGCAGTACCTCGACTTCCCGCTGCGGGCTATGACACACGTGAATCGTCAGGCTGCGATCGTCCAGCGCCAGCGGTCGCTTGCTGTGGCTGCCGGCAAACTCCTCCGCGCTGCGTCCGGCTACCGCCGCGTTACGCAGATCGAGAATATCCGCCTGTAAGTTATGCAGCAGGTTATCCGGCGTAATATCGACAAACGCATCCAGCTCTTCATAACGCTCCAGCCCGGCCAGCAGATAGATGTAGTCCCGCCCCAGCTTGCCCCACGAGGCCAGCAGCGGGTTGCCGACATCCTGCTCCCCGGCGTCGTTAAATAAGCCCGGCGCCTGCTGCGTATCGCGAAACAGCGGTAATTCTCGTGATTCGCGGTGGTGACGGCGCTGGCGCGACATCAGCTTCGCCAGGAAGGCGGGATCTTTAATGTCGCCCCAGTAGTAGCGACAGGGGTTGGTGAAGAGCACGTAGACATCCACGTGTTTGCCAAGCGCCTGCAGCGCCTGCAGGTAGACCGGCGGCAACGCCGAAATGCCGCAAATAAAGACCCGCGACGGTAGCCCAGCCGGCGGCGCATCCGCCGCTTCCAGCGTGTTGATAAAGCGCTGGTATAAATTGGCGCGATGCCAAAGCGGCTGCCCCAGCTCGGCGGTATGTTCGACCAGCGCTTTCCATAGCGGCGCCTGCCACTGCTGGGCGTCGCCCAGGCCGTCAACTCGCTCATCGGCCTCCCAACGCATCAACCATTCCGGACGATAGACCAGATACTGGTCATAGAGGTCGGCAACCCGGGCGGCGAGCTGGAAGAGCTTACGCTTATCGCTATCGTCGCTCAGATAGTGGCGCAGCAGAGTGAAAGCATCGTCCTCCAGGCGCTGCGGCAGCAGGGTCATCAGTTTCCAGCTCATACTCTGTTTGCTGAAGGCGCTTTCATCGGGAATATCCGACAGCACGCGGACAAACATGTCCCAGATAAAACTCGCCGGTAACGGGAACTCAATATTGGCGGCAATGCCAAAGCGCTTAGCCAGGGTCATCTGTAACCATTGCGCCATCCCGGTGCTTTGCACCAGCACCATTTCCGCGTTGAAAGGGTCGTCCAGCCGCTGGCGCTCGACGATAAACTCCATCAACGCTTCAAGAACATCCAGACGGTTTGAGTGGTAGACCCTTAACATATTCGCTCCTGACTACTGACTGACCGGGCAATGCAGCCGGGTCATCTGCACCCGTTTTTCCACAGGTATGATGATCGTTACCGTGATGCTGACACATCTTGCTGTCGATGTCTGCAAGCGGGTAACCTGCCCGCCTTCCGGGATACCCGGCGGATGAAGCTGAGTAAAGCGCCAGGCATCACGCCACAGCTGGCGGTAGTGGTTTAACTGAATGAAGCCGCTCGCCAGCCCGCGCTGATAGCCGCCC
The DNA here is from genome assembly GCF_044900465.1 of Klebsiella sp. NPDC088457. Lineage (NCBI taxonomy): Bacteria > Pseudomonadati > Pseudomonadota > Gammaproteobacteria > Enterobacterales > Enterobacteriaceae > Klebsiella > Klebsiella sp. NPDC088457. The sequence continues at coordinate 54,220 of NZ_JBJDNH010000029.1, forward strand.
AGCGCGGTCACCACCATAACCAGCAGCACCATCGCCAGCAGCGTTTCCGGCAGACTAAAGCCTTTTCGGCAGATCAGGGCATCTGACATAAGCGCGCCTCCGCGAGCGGGCAAAAATCGCTCCAGCCGTGAGGGGAAAAACGGACGACGCCCTCTGTAACCCGGCCAGATTGCCAGAGTAACAGGCCGCCGCTGCCGGCTATCAACAGGACGGAGGCATCGGTGAAAATACGCAGGCAGACGCGCCCGCCGTCAGTACCGGCCGGCCGGCAGGCGATCTCAGCATGTATCGGCCACTCCTGCTCTTTTCCCCACTGGAGCGCGGAGTGGACTTCTGCCGTAAGACGGATCGCCTGAGTTTCGCTGGCGGTTTGCGCCAGCAGCGAACGCTGTTGCTGATTTAACCCCTGGAGCAATATGCTGCCCAGCGCCAGCAGCAGAAGCACCATCAGCAATGAGGAAAATCCTCGCTGACGGCTCACAGATTATATCCCGTCACGCGGTATTCCGCCTGGACCGAAATCGTCGGATCCGCCTGCGAGCGGGCTGCCAGCAGCACGGTGAACTCCGGGGCAAAACCGGCGATATCCCGGCGGATAACCTGAAAATGGGTGACCGCAATCGCCACAGGATTGGTCATTTTCTCCCATCCGCCTCCGCTGCAGCTGGTCACCCCGCGCCGCGTCTCCAGCGCGCCGTTTAGCAAACGAAACCCTGTCGCATCGGAAGTGGCCTCCGGGGCAGCCTCCCAGACCCCGTTGCTGTCGCCATCCCACCGCACGATGACGCAGTCGCCGCCGCTGGCGATCTGCAGCGGTTGCCCCTCGCAGCTGCCATGACAATAGCCGGCGCGCTGCAGATGTTTAGCCACCGTATACAGACGCTGCCACAGCTCGTTGTCCAGCGACTGCTGCTGCGTCTGTCGCAACACCAGCCGTTGCAGGGCAGGAAGAAAGCGCGACGTCCCCATCAGCAAAATCGTACTGATGGCCATGGCGATCAGCGTTTCTGGCAGCGAAAAACCCCGGCAGATTACAGGCACGACGCGGTCTCCTCATTGTGACACAGGCGAATTCGCCCCCAGTTAGAGACGATGATATTCCAGCCGCCGCCCGCGCTTTGCAGCCGGATGTGCCCGGCCCAGGCGCTATTGCGCAGGCCATAAAACCCCAGCCCCGGCGTGATGTGGCTGACGGTAATGTCTGGCCAGCGCGGGCGCAGGGTATAAGGCGTGGCTGCGCGGCAATCTGCCACCGGGTCAGAGGCGCTCAGGCACCAGCCGTCAGCGGCCTGGACCACGCTCACCAGCCGGTTGCGGTTATGCCAGTTGGCGTCATCGCGCAGCAATACCAGATAGTCGCGCACCTGGCTGGCGGTTTGCCACAACCGCTGTTGCTGCTGCCAGCTCTGCCAGCCGTACAGCCCCCCAGCGCTGAGAATAAGCACCAGCGTCAGCGTTATCAGGGTTTCAATCAGGGTGTAGCCACGTTGTCTGTTCATACGGCGAGTATGGGGAAAGAATGCAGCGGGCACGACCGGCAAAACGCAGATTCGCGTAGCGCGGCGCAGGCGGGAGCAGAATATGCAGAGGGTTGCAGAAAATCAGGAAGCGCGGCTTCAGACACAAAAAAAACCGGCGCCAGGGGCCCCGGTTTTTATTCGCTATCGTCTGTTTCTCTGCGCAGATTAAATCGCGACGGGCGCTTTAATCCCCGGATGCGGGTCATAGCCTTCGATGTCGAAGTCTTCAAAACGGTAGTCGAAAATCGACGCCGGTTGGCGTTTGATGACCAGCTTCGGCAGCGGACGCGGTTCGCGGCTCAGCTGAAGATCCGTCTGCTCAAGGTGGTTGCTGTACAGATGAGTATCCCCGCCGGTCCAGACAAAATCCCCCACTTCCAGGTCGCACTGCTGCGCCACCATATGCACCAGCAGCGCATAGCTGGCGATGTTAAACGGCAGACCGAGGAACACGTCGCAGGAGCGCTGATACAGCTGGCAGGAGAGCTTTCCGTCCGCCACGTAGAACTGGAAGAACGCGTGGCACGGCGCCAGCGCCATTTTATCCAGCTCGCCGACGTTCCACGCCGAAACGATGATCCGCCGCGAGTCCGGGTCGTTTTTCAGCTGTTCCATCACGGTGCTAATCTGGTCGATATGGCGGCCGTCCGGCGCGGGCCAGGAACGCCACTGTTTGCCGTAAACCGGCCCCAGATCGCCATTTTCATCCGCCCACTCGTCCCAGATCGTGACGTTGTTTTCGTGCAGATAGGCGATATTGGTGTCACCCTGCAGGAACCACAGCAGTTCATGGATGATGGAGCGTAAATGACAGCGCTTGGTCGTCACCAGCGGGAAGCCTTCCTGCAGGTTAAAACGCATCTGATGGCCGAAGATGGAGAGGGTGCCGGTACCGGTGCGGTCATTTTTTTGCGTGCCCTCGGCGAGCACTTTCTGCATCAAATCAAGATACTGTTTCATGGTTCCTCAAGAAGTTTGTTGCTGCGGACGACGACGGTACGCCCAGACCATCATAATGATACCTGCAAGCACCATCGGGATCGAAAGAATCTGCCCCATGCTGATGTACTGTACCCATTCGCCGGTGAACTGCTGGTCTGGCTGGCGGAAGAATTCCACGATAATGCGGAACAGGCCGTAGCCGATCAGGAACAAACCCGAGACCGAGCCGGTCGGGCGCGGTTTGCGAATAAACAGGTTCAGAATCAGGAACAGCACGACCCCTTCCAGCGCCAGCTCGTACAGCTGCGAAGCGTGACGCGGCAGCGCGCCGTAGGTATCAAACAGCGATTGCCATTCCGGATGAGACGGCAGCAGCGCCAGATCTTCCGCACGCGAACCTGGGAAAATCATCGAATAATGGAAGCTCGGATCGACACGCCCCCACAGCTCGCCATTGATAAAGTTCCCCAGACGGCCTGCGCCCAGGCCAAACGGAATCAGCGGCGCGATGAAATCAGCCACCTGGAAGAAGGTGCGTTTGGTCCGTCTGGCAAAAATAACCATGACGAGAATGACGCCGATCAGGCCGCCGTGGAACGACATGCCGCCATCCCAGACGCGGAACAGATACAGCGGATCCTGCAGGAAGACCGGCAGGTTATAGAACAGAACGTAGCCGATACGGCCACCGAGGAAAACGCCAAGGAAGCCGGCGTACAGCAGGTTTTCAACTTCGTTTTTGCTCCAGCCGCTGCCCGGACGGTTGGCCCGACGGGTGGCTAGCCACATCGCAAAAACAAAGCCGACCAGATACATCATGCCGTACCAGTGGAGGGCGATCGGCCCAACGGAAAATATCACCGGATCAAAATCCGGAAAATGCAGGTAGCCACTATTCATCTGTCACCATAAAGACTTGTTATTCCGCCGAAAGTGGACAGCGGTGATCGTACACGCCCGACCAATACGGGGGCTCCAAGGGGGCGAATAATAGCATAAGGTTAATTCACTGGCCGCGCCGTTGTTGTAAAAGATATGTATATGAATGCTAACGACCGCCGGGACGTTTTCCCGATAGCGGCGCGGACGCCTTATCCGTGCAGCTGAGCGGAAAGCTCAGCCCCCGGAGCGCAGCGCCGCCGGGAAAGGGGCGCTTAGCGTCCGCCGCGAATCAGGCCGCCGAGACCGCGTCGTTCCATAAAGGCCGCAACCTGATGGCGAACTTCCGTCGTCATCTGCGCCTCAAGGCTCCGGCGCGAAAGCTCCTGCGCCTCGGCGATATCAATCCGGCGCAGCAGATATTTTACCCGGGCCACCGACCGGCCGTTCATGGACAGATGACGGTAGCCGAGGCCAATCAGGATCGTCACGCACATCGGGTCGCCCGCCATTTCACCGCACAAGCGCAGGTCGATACCGAAGCGTTCCGCATCCTGCGCAATCATCGCCAATGCGCGCAGCACCGCCGGATGCAGGCTGTCATACAGGCTGGCCACCCGGGTATTATTGCGATCCACCGCGAGGATATACTGCGTCAGATCGTTGGTACCCACCGAGATAAAATCGACGCGATTGGCCAGATGCGGCAGCATAAACACCATTGAGGGCACTTCCAGCATCACGCCAAGACGCGGGCGCGGGATGGCGTAGCCAATCATCTCTTCGACTTCACGACTGGCGCGATCGATCAGGCGACGCGCTTCATCCACCTCATCAAGACTGGTCACCATCGGCAGCAAAATGCTGAGATTGCCGGTGGCAGCGTTGGCGCGCAGCATCGCCCGCACCTGGATGAGAAAAATCTCCGGCTGATCGAGGGTGATGCGGATCCCCCGCCAGCCAAGGCACGGGTTCTCTTCGCTGATCGGCATATACGGCAGCTGTTTATCCGCGCCGATATCCAGGGTACGCAACGTCACCGGCTTCTCATTAAACATCTGCAGCATGCCCTGATACTGAGCCACCTGCTCCTCTTCCGACGGGAAGCCGCTTTGCAACATAAACGGGATCTCGGTGCGGTACAGGCCGATGCCGTCGATAAAGTTGCCGAGCTTTTCTTCATGCTCAAGGCTCAGGCCGGCGTTCAGCATGACCTTCACCCGCTCGCCGCTTTTCAGCTCTGAGGTGTGTTCCAGATCGTCTTCCGCCAGCCGGCTAAGTTCGTTCTCTTCGCTGACCAGGCGTTGATATTCCTGCAGCAGCGCCGGTTCGGGATCGACCAGCAGCTCGCCGCGATAGCCGTCCACCACCAGCATGTGGCCATGCAGCAGCGAAGGCTGAATATCGGCGCCCATAACCGTCGGGATCCCTAACGCCCGCACCATAATGGCGGCGTGAGAGTTCGCGGCGCCGTCGCGAACAACGACGCCCGCCAGCCGGTCCTGAGGGACTTCCGCCAGCGTCGTCGCGGAGAGTTCGTCCGCCACCAGCACAATACGCGCCGGCCAGGTATTGGGCCCCTGAATCGTATCATCGAGATGGAAGAGCAGACGCTGGCCAAGCGTACGCAGATCGCCGGCCCGCTCCTTCAGATAACCGTCGCTCAGCGCGGCAAACTGTTCGGCGAACTTCTCAATAATCTTTTTCACCGCCCATTCAGCCACCGCGCCTTTGTCAACCTCAGCGAACAGTTCGCGGCGCAGTCGCGCGTCAGAAAGCAGGTGCGAATAGAGGTCGAAAATGGCCGAGGTCTCTTTTTGCGCCCCGGCGGCATAGCGCTTGCTGTAGCGTCGAAACTCGTTGGCCGCCTCTTCCAGCGCGCCGGTCAGACGCTCGCGCTCGGAAGCCGTATCCAGCGTCGAGGCTTCGTACACCTGTTCCATTAACGGCAGGCTGATGTCCATCCAGCCTTCGGCGATAGCCACCCCGGAGGAGGCAGGCAACGCGCGGATTCGCGTCTGGCGATACTGGCCAAACAGCGCGGTCAGCTGCGACTGGGAAAGAATCGCGGCCATTTGCGTCGCCAGAGTGACGAGGAAAGATTCTTCGCTTTCGTCAAACTGACGCAGCTCGCGCTGCTGTACCACCAGCACGCCAAGCAGCTGCCGCCGCTGGATAATCGGCACGCCGAGAAAAGCGCGAAAGCGATCCTCTTTCACGGCCGGAATATATTTAAAGCTGGGATGTTTGTGCGCATCGGCAAGGTTGATAGGCTCCGCAAGGCGCCCAACCAGGCCGACCAGGCCTTCGTCAAACGCAAGCGCAACGGTACGCCCGCGAGGTTTTTTCAGCCCGCGAGTGGCCATCAGGTAATAGCAGCGTCGGTCATGATCGGCCAGATATACTGAACAGACTTCCGTTTCCATCGCTGTGCAGATATCTGTTACCAGGATATCCAGCGCCTCGTTTAAACGCGGCGCACTCGCGACCTTCTCGACGATTTCTCGTAACCGAGTGAGCATAATGTGCGTGGCTTAACCTCTTTTACGTCGATAAGCAGGCGCGCTTTGCGGTTTAGGTGCACTTTCCGCCAGCGACATCGTCGTGCTGGCAAACTCTTTCATCACCCGGCGGTACACGTCGCGCTTGAACGACACCACCTGACGAACCGGGTACCAGTAACTTACCCAGCGCCAACCATCAAACTCAGGTGTACTGCTGGTTTGCATATTGATTTCCGCATCGCTGCCGATCAACTGCAGAAGAAACCACTTCTGTTTCTGGCCGATACAAACCGGCTTTGTGTCCCAACGCACCAAACGTTTAGGCAACTTGTAACGCAACCAGTTACGGGTTGAGGCCAGGATTCGTACATCTTTACGACTTAACCCAACCTCTTCGAACAATTCCCGATACATTGCCTGCTCGGCTGATTCTCCTGGATTGATGCCCCCTTGCGGGAACTGCCACGAGTGCTGACCATAGCGCCTGGCCCACATAACCTGGCCCTGGCGATTACAGATTACAATACCGACATTTGGGCGGTAGCCATCGTCATCAATCACCGGACTACCTCAAAATAATCTTCAATGTGAATGATTGTTTCACACTCGCTGGAAACGGTAAACCACTCTGTTGTCACAGTGCGATCGGATAACATTTGAATAACTCACAGTAATCAGCAGAGTTATAAACAACAGAAGCGATCGCCGGCCCATTTTATTCACTTTTTCTGTGGATAGAGTTGTGAAGAAGTATGGAATTACCCAGGGAAAACCCAGAGTAGTCCGAACCGCTTACTTATAGCATGATTTAATAATCACATTATATTCATTATGTTAGCACATATACCTTTCAATAATTACAGTATAACGTGATGATCATCACATATGAGATCCTGGAACTGATGAAAGATCGAACAATGTCGATTTTATCCACAGCTTATACGAGTTCAGTGGGCATATTTTATCTAAAAATTCGATTTTCGTCGCACGTCAAGGCTGTAAATGGAAACAGTAGTGCCGCTTTTCCCCAGTTATCCCATTTTTCTGTGGATAACATGGTGTAAGATCCTGTTCATTGCCAGTGACCAGTTCTGGAAAACCCGTTATCACCGTTTTCATAACGGCAAAAAAATAAAAAAAAAGGCATACGAATCATCAAATTGTCATAGTTACCCAGGAAAAGGTAAACTCTATCCACAACGCAGCAGATTAGCGCTCACTTTTTAGCCAGATTTTAGCCCGAGGTTTCCGTCTATGCCCGCCATCGCCCCGCTCTCTTCCCCACCGCAAACCCAGCAGCAGCTCCTGGCTCAGGCGCAGCGGCTCGCGGGCTACTCGCTGGGTGAGCTGGCGGCGCTGGCCGGCATTCCTGTGCCGCGCGATCTGAAGCGGGATAAAGGGTGGATTGGTATCCTGCTGGAAATTTGGCTCGGCGCCAGCGCCGGCAGCAAGCCCGAGCAGGATTTCGCCGCGCTGGGCGTCGAACTGAAGACTATTCCCGTCGATAGTCTGGGCCGACCGCTGGAAACCACCTTCGTCTGCGTCGCCCCGCTCACCGGCAACAGCGGCGTCACCTGGGAGAGCAGCCACGTGCGCCACAAGCTCAAACGCGTCCTGTGGGTACCGGTAGAAGGCGATCGCGCCATTCCGCTGGCGGAACGCCGCGTCGGCGCCCCGCTGCTGTGGAGCCCGAATGAGGAAGAGGAGCGGCAGTTACGGATGGACTGGGAAGAGCTGATGGATCTGATTGTCCTCGGCCAGGTGGAACGCATCACCGCCCGCCACGGCGAAGTGCTGCAACTGCGCCCGAAAGCCGCCAACAGCAAAGCGTTGACCGAGGCGATCGGCGCTCGCGGCGAACCGATTCTCACCCTGCCGCGCGGCTTCTATCTGAAAAAGAACTTTACCGCCGCCCTGCTGGCCCGTCATTTTCTCCTCGCCGGCGATTAATTTTTTGTTCTGCCTGCCGGGATGCATATAATTGCTCCTTTCTTTTTTGCAGGACTTTGAACAATGTTATTTGCATGGATAACCGATCCTAACGCCTGGCTGGCGCTCGGTACGCTGACGCTGCTGGAGATCGTGCTGGGGATCGATAATATTATTTTCCTCTCTCTGGTTGTTGCCAAACTGCCCACCGCCCAGCGTGCTCACGCAAGACGCATCGGGTTGATGGGAGCGATGCTGATGCGTCTGGGGCTGCTGGCCTCTATCGCCTGGGTCGTTAAGCTGACCAATCCGCTGTTTACCGTTTTCGACCAGGCGATCTCATTTCGCGATTTGATCTTACTACTCGGCGGTCTGTTCCTGATCTGGAAGGCGAGTAAAGAGATCCACGAGTCAATCGAGGGCGAAGAGGAAGGGCTGAAAACCAACGTCCATTCCTTTATGGGCGCCATCGTGCAGATCATGGTACTGGATATCATTTTCAGCCTCGACTCGGTGATTACCGCGGTTGGGCTATCGGATCATCTGTTCATTATGATGGCTGCGGTGGTGATCGCCGTCGGCGTGATGATGTTTGCTGCCCGGCCGATCGGCGATTTCGTCGATCGCCATCCGTCGGTGAAAATGCTGGCTCTGTCGTTTTTAATCCTGGTCGGCTTTACCCTGATGCTGGAAAGCTTCGAGATCCATATCCCGAAAGGCTATATCTACTTCGCGATGTTCTTTTCGATTGCTGTCGAAAGCCTCAATCTGCTGCGCAATAAAAAAAATCCGCTGTAAGCCACAAAAATGCAGCCCAAAACCGGGCTGCAATCTTTTTTAAGACTTTACTGCTTTTTATGTCTCACAAATCAGGCTATTAATACACTGGTGTGAGGTGCGACCATTAGAGAGGTAGTCACAATGAAAAAATGGGCAGTATTGATTTCCGCCGTAGGACTGGCGTTCTCGGTTTCCGGCTGTAGCAGCGATTACGTGATGGCAACGAAAGATGGGCGCATGATTCTGACCGATGGCAAGCCGGCCGTTGATGACGATACCGGCCTCATCAGTTACGAAGATCAGCAAGGCAACAAGATGCAGATCAATCGCGACGACGTTTCGCAGATTATTAAACGCTAAGACTATTCGTCGGCCAGCGCTCGCCTGGCGAGGTCGCCCTTTCCGACACCCCACGGTCTTAAAAAAGAGTCGGGATACTCGTAGCGTCGCCTGTGCGGATTGCGAAAGCCCGGCTTTTTTTGATCTTTTTACTTCCTCTTTTTCTTCCCCTCTGCCATTTTGATACTCCTTTGTCGGGGAACTCCTGACCTTGTTAATAAAAAAGGAAGCCGGCTATGCAGTATCACCGTATCCCACACAGTTCTCTTGAAATCAGCACGCTTGGGCTGGGCACTATGACGTTTGGTGAACAGAATAGCGAGGCCGACGCGCACCAACAGCTCGACTATGCTGTCAGTCAGGGCATTAACCTGATTGATGTCGCGGAAATGTATCCCGTACCGCCGCGCCCGGAGACCCAGGGGCTGACCGAAACCTACGTCGGCAACTGGCTGGCGAAACGCGGCAATCGCGAAAAACTGATCCTCGCCTCCAAAGTCAGCGGCCCTGCGCGTAACAACGACAGCAGCATTCGTCCTAACCATATGCTGGACCGTAAAAACATCCGTGACGCGTTGCATGACAGCCTGAAGCGTCTGCAAACCGATTATCTCGATCTCTACCAGGTTCACTGGCCGCAGCGCCCGACCAACTGCTTCGGCAAGCTGGGCTATACCTGGACCGACAACATGCCGGTCGTTACCCTGCTGGATACCCTGGAAGCGCTCACCGAATTCCAGCGTGCCGGAAAAATCCGCTATATCGGCGTTTCCAACGAGACGGCGTTTGGCGTCATGCGCTATCTGCACCTGGCGGATAAACACGACCTGCCGCGCATCGTCACCATCCAGAACCCCTACAGCCTGCTGAACCGCAGCTACGAAGTGGGTCTGGCGGAAGTCAGCCAGTATGAAGGCGTGGAGCTGCTGGCATACTCCTGCCTGGCGTTCGGGACGCTGACCGGCAAATATCTGAACGGGGCGAAACCGGCCGGAGCGCGTAACACGCTGTTCAGCCGCTTCACGCGCTACAGCAGCGAGCAGTCGCAGAAAGCGGTGGCGGCCTATGTCGATATCGCCAAACGCCATAATCTCGATCCGGCGCAGATGGCGCTGGCCTTTGTCCGTCGTCAGCCGTTCGTCGCCAGCACCCTGCTGGGCGCCACCACGCTGGAACAGCTCAAAACCAACGTCGAGAGTCTGCACCTTGAGCTGAGTGCAGAGGTGTTAGCGGAAATTGAAGCGGTGCACCAGGTCTATACCTACCCGGCACCGTAAGCGTCGGGCCCCGGATAGCGGCTGACGCCTTATCCGGGTTACCACGGCCACAGATACCCAACCGTAACCCGGCTAAGCGCAGCGCAAGCCGGGGATCCCCGAATAAGCCGTCAACGATTTGCCCAGCTACGCCTGACGTCGGCCCCACAGCCACAGCGCGGCGATAGCCAGCGCAAACACCGCGCCAAAGCCAATCCCGACGCCCACCACCGGAATGCCGATGCTGACCGCCAGCGAATAGAGGCCCAGCATCAGCAGCATCGCCACGTTTTCACCAAGGTTCTGTACCGCGATGGCATTGCCCGCGCCCACCGTATGCTTACCGCGCTCCTGAAGCAGCGCATTGAGCGGCACAATAAAGAACCCGCCGAAAATACCGAGCAGCAGCAGCAGGCCAAATGCCGGCAGCAGCGCATGCTGAACGGCGAAAAAGATAACCGCGACACCAATCAGAATCCCCGCAGGCATACAGCGCGAGACCGTTTGCAGCGTGACCAGCTTCGCCGCCGCGCCGGCGCCCAGCACAATCCCGACCGCCACCATCGCATTAAGGTAGGTCGGCATCGCGTTGCTGGTAATGCCCAGCGCCACCGGTACCCACAGCACCAGCAGGAAGCGCAGCGTCACGCCCGCCCCCCAGAACAGACTGGTTCCCATCAGAGAAAAACGCGTTTCGCCATTGCGCCACAGCGTCTGACAGGCGCTGAAGAAGCTGTGGGTCATCGGCGTGAAACGCCACGACTGCCCCGGACGTGCGGCAGGCAGCTTCGGGATCCACAGGTTCGCCACCACCGCGCCGGCGTATACCAGCGCGCAGATGGCCAGTGCGGCCAGCACGTGCCAGTCGGCCAGAATGCCTCCGGCCATCGATCCCAGCAGAATCGCCGCAATGGTCGACGACTCCATCAAACCGTTAGCTTTCACTAACTTATCCCCGGTGGTCAGTTCCCCGAGGATGCCGTATTTGGCCGGCGAATAGGCGGCAGCCCCGATTCCCACCAGCGTATAGCCGAGGAACGGGTTCAGACCAAAGCAGATGCAGCCGGCGCCAAGCAGCTTCATAGCATTGGCGAGCATCATCACCCGCCCCTTGGCGAAGCTATCGGCGAACTGCCCGACAAACGGCGCAAACAGAATGTAAGCGCCCACAAACAACATCTGCATCACCGGCTGACTCCAGTCCGGATAGAACTGCTGCTTCATCAGCGCCAGGGTGGCAAACAGCAGCGCATTATCGCCAAACGCCGACAGAAACTGCGCGCAGATGACCGCCATCATGCCTTTCGAGTACAGAGAATTGTTAGTATGTACTGACTCACTCATCTGAATGTTCCGTCTGTTCGACCATACCTTTGAGGGTGACAAAGTCCGGCTTGCCGCTGCCGAGAACCGGCAGTTGCTTCAGCCAGCGAATGTCGCGCGGTACCGCCAGCTCCGGCACGCCATGTTCACGGGCATAGCGCAGCAGTTTTTCACGATTCAGTTCATCATCGGTGGTGAAGAGCACCAGCGCCTCGCCTTTGGTCGCATCTTGTTTAACCGCCGTGGCGTGCATCTTGTCAGGCGAAACGGCCAGGGCAACCTGCTCGACCATTTCCAGCGAAACCATTTCGCCGGCGATTTTCGCGAAGCGTTTGGCGCGCCCCTGAATCCGTACATAGCCCTGCTCGTCAAAGGTGACGATATCCCCGGTGTCGTACCAGCCGCTTTCCACTTCACCGCGCTGATTTTCCGCCGTTGGCGCTTCCAGCACGCCCGGATTCTCCACCCGCAGGTAGCCATGCATAATATTTGGCCCTTTTAACTGCAGGCGGCCCCCCTCTTCAATGCCCGGCATCGCCAGCAGGCGCGCATCCATTCCCGGCAGGATCCGCCCGACGGTGCCAACCTTCGCCGCCATCGGGACGTTAATCGACACTACCGGCGCGCACTCGGTAACGCCGTAGCCTTCAAGGATGCGCAGGCCAAATTTATCCTGCCACAGCTGCTTCGTGCTCTCCTGCAGCTTTTCCGCCCCGGCGACCACGTAGCGAAGACGATAAAAATCGTACGGGTTGGCAAAGCGCGCATAGCTAGCCAGGAAGGTCGAGGTGCCGAACAGCACCGTACAGTTGCGGTCGTAAACCAGCTCCGGCACCACGCGGTAATGCAGCGGGCTGGGATAGAGAAAGATCTCCGCGCCGGTAAACAGCGGCGTAAACAGGCCGACCGTCAGGCCAAAGGAGTGGAACAACGGCAGCGCCGACATAAAGCGATCGTTGGCGGTAAAGTCGGCAATGGTTTTAATCTGCTCGACGTTGGCAAGAATGCTCTTGTGGCTGTGCACCACCCCTTTCGGGTTGCCTTCCGAACCGGAGGTAAAGAGGATAATCGCCGCCTCTTCCGGCTGCTGTTTGACCTGCGCCAGCTTCGGCATCAGCAGATGGCCGAAAATCCACAGCTTATCGCCGAGGGTCACGTCGCCTTTCAGATCTTCAAGAAATACCCAGCGCACCTGGGTCAGCTGCTCCGGCAGGTGCCAGAGTTTGCCCTTATCAAGGAAGGTACGGGAGGTAAAAATCGTGCGGATCTCTGCGGCGGTAATCGCGCTGCTCAGGCCTTTCACCCCGGCGGTATAGTTCATCATCGCCGGAATCCGCCCGCGGGCAATCGCGCCAAAGATCACCGCCGCGCTGATGCCGGCGTTCGGCAACATCAGGCCGATTCTCTCACCCTGGGCGCTGTATTTTTCCAGAATCCGCGCCACGAAGAGGGTCTTGGTCAACAGCTTGCGGTAGGTGTCCGGCTGAAAGTTGATGTCTTCCACGCAGTTTTTGCGCGCGCCGAACCGATCCTGCGCCGCCAGCAGCGCTTCATACAGCGTTTCCCGCGGGCGGATCGCCATTCGCGCTTCCATCATAATCTGGTGCAGCATTTCACCGGCGATTTTACGCCGATCGCGGGCGCGCGGCGCCTGGGGCATCTCAATACGGGTCGGCGGCAGCAGATGGAGCTGGATACGCGGGAACAGACGGCGTTTAACCAGCCCTTTAAGCCGGCTGAACGGGGTCAGCTCCGCCCCTTCGATACGCAGCGGAATAATGGTCGCCTGCGACTTCGCGGCGACAAACGCGGCGCCGTCATAGATTTTCATCAGCGAGCCGCTGACCGAGATACGCCCTTCCGGGAAGATAACCACCGGACGCCCCTGTTCAATCAGGCGGACGAGGTGCTTAATCGACATGGGTTTCGTCGGGTCGAGCGGGACAAAGTCGATAAGCGGCGCCAGCGCGCGCATATACCAGCGCTGGCTGATAGAGCTATATACCGCAAAGACCGGTCGGACGGGCAGAAATAAGGCTAACAGGATCCCATCAATGAAAGAGACGTGATTAGGGGTGATCAGAACCTTTTTTTGCTGCAAGGGGCGCGTGTCGCCGGTCAATCTGACCCGATACAACCCTTTGCACAACAGCCTGAAAAATGCCAACAGCATAACAACTCCATTTGACCGGTTACTCAGTCATTGCAGGTTACACGAGAAGGCGTTTGAAAAGCAGTGCGGGGAGGAATTTTTGCCATAAAAAAAACCTGCGCATCAGCGCAGGTCGGTGCAAGATAATCAGTACGAAACGCGTACTTAAAAACTCACCTATCAATACCTCTGGGACCCTGATTGTCCCGTTTTTCGCCCCTGCCGTACCAGCGATAAAACGCAAGGGAGTGAGCCTAAGTGCAACCAGTTATTGCCATTTTCGTTTTCTGTAACAACGCTGAGCGCCGGCAAGCGGCGATTCGCCGCATGATGCTGTAGATGGCTTGTAACGGGGAGCGGCGCATACCGCCGCAACAGCGCGCCGCGCTAACCCGGGCTTGAGGCAAAAAAAAACCTGCGCATCTGCGCAGGCTGGTGTAATTAGAGTGGTCAACCTGAAGTTGACTCCACCTATCAATACCTCTGGGAGAACCAGAATATCAATGCAATGAATGGGTAAACCAGCGAACATTCGCAACAGCTAATCGCAAAGTGTAAGCAAAGGTGTGAATTCGCCCGTCGTCGTTTCATTCCCCCTGCCGCTGCGCTATCGGTGTGTAACTTTTTCACTCTCAGTTCATGCTGCATCACATTTGCGCGATGCCAGACGCCACCATCCTTGAATCTGCCGCGCTTTCCCGTAACATAACCGCTATGTAAACGCTTACCCTAAAAAAGGTCTGGTATGGCGACAATAAAGGATGTAGCCCGACTCGCTGGAGTGTCCGTCGCTACCGTATCCCGCGTCATCAACAACTCCCCCAAAGCCAGTGAAACCTCCCGCCAGTCGGTTACGTCGGCGATGGAAACGCTGAATTACCATCCGAATGCCAACGCCCGCGCGCTGGCGCAGCAGTCCACGGAAACCGTAGGTCTGGTGGTCGGCGACGTTTCCGACCCCTTTTTTGGCGCCATGGTCAAAGCCGTCGAACAGGTGGCCTACAACACCGGTAACTTTTTATTGATCGGCAACGGTTACCACAGCATCAAAAAAGAGCGTCAGGCCATTGAGCAGCTCATTCGCCATCGCTGCGCGGCGCTGGTGGTGCACGCGAAAATGATCCCGGACGACGAGCTCGCCGGCTTGATGAAACAGATCCCCGGCATGGTGCTGATCAACCGCATTCTGGTGGGCTTCGAACAGCGCTGCGTGGCGCTGGATGACCGCTACGGCGCCTGGCTGGCCACCCGTCATCTAATCCAGCAGGGGCATACGCGGATCGCCTACCTGTGTTCCAACCACGCCATTTCAGATGCGGAAGATCGCCTGCAGGGCTATTACGCCGCCTTAAAAGAGAGCGGTTTGCCGTGCAACGAGCGGCTGGTTACCTTTGCCGAGCCTGATGAAAGCGGCGGCGAGCAGGCGATCACCGAGCTGCTGGGGCGCGGCAGGAATTTTACCGCCGTCGCCTGCTATAACGATTCGATGGCCGCCGGAGCGATGGGGGTCCTGAATGATAATGGTATCGACGTCCCGCGCGAGATTTCGCTGATCGGCTTCGATGATGTCCTGATATCGCGCTATGTTCGCCCGCGGTTGACGACGGTGCGTTACCCCATCGTGACGATGGCAACCCAGGCGGCTGAACTGGCGTTAGCGCTGGCGGATCAGCGCCCGGCGCCTGAAATCACCCATTTATTCAGCCCGACGCTGGTTCGTCGTCACTCGGTGGTTTCGCCGGCGGAAAGCGATAAATCGTAACGATACAGGCTGACGGCGGTGGCCGGGTAATCCAGGCCTTCACCGATATAGCGCCAGCCAAAGCGCTCATAAAAATCGCGGCAGGCGGAGTAGAGATACAGCTGCGGATATCCGAGCTGACGAGCATAGTCGATGACCTGCTGCTGCAATTTCCCCGCCACGCCCTGGCCGCGCGCGTCCGGGGCAACGTACAGCGCCGCCAGCCACGGAAACAGATCCTGGCGGCTGATTAAATCACAGCGCCACAGTCCCACCGTGCCCAGCAGCGTCTCCCCCTCAATGGCAATAAAGGTCAGCGGCAGCGCCTGCGGCGTCTGGCTGTGGGCAATAATGCTGGCGAAAAATGCCTTTGGCAGCGTCTCGCCGCCGAACGCCTGCCACAGCCACTCCGTGACCTGCCGGCCATGCTGCGGCGCGGCGTATAAAGGCTGAATATGCATGCCTGTCCCCTGCTGAAAAACCGTATGAGACGAGTATACCGCCGCCCGCAGCGGCCCGCGACTGAGGCATCAATACGCAAAAGCAGCCATTTACATCATTTCCTGCAAAAAGCGTGATCGCGATAGTTTTTTGCCCGCCGTTGGGCGCATATCCCTCTGAATGTCTGTGATAAACTGCGGCTTATCACGTGATATCAGGAATCGATGAATGGCTACAATGCTGGATGTCTCAATTCGCGCAGGCGTCTCTAAAGCGACGGTTTCCCGCGTGTTGAACGGCACAGGTCAGGTAAAAGAGAGCACCCGCCAACAGGTATTCAAAGCGATGGAAGAGCTCGGGTACCGGCCCAACTTTCTCGCCCGTTCGCTGGCGAACCGCACAAGCAACAGTATCGGACTGGTGGTTTCCACCTTCGACGGCTTCTATTTTGGCCGCCTGCTGCAGCAGGCTTCGCGCCAGACGGAGGCCTGGGGTAAACAGCTGATCGTCACCGACGGCCACGATGCGCCGGAGCGTGAAGAAGAAGCGGTGCAGATGCTCGCCGACCGCCAGTGCGATGCGATCATCCTCTATACCCGTCACATGAGCGAAAAGAAGATCATGTCGCTGATCGAATCGATCGATATGCCGCTGGTTGTCATCAACCGCGATGTTAGCCTGGCGCGCGAGCGCTGCGTGTTCTTCGAGCAGGAAGATGCCGCCTTTCAGGCGGTGAATTATCTGATAACCCAGGGGCACCGCGATATCGCCTGCATGACCGTACCGATGCATACGCCGACCGGGAAAGCCCGCCTGCAGGGCTATCGCAAGGCGCTAAAAAAACACGGTATTGCCTGGGATCCGGCGAAAGTGAAATATGGCGACTCCACGATGACCCGCGGGTATGAGCTCTGCCGCGAGCTGCTGGCGGAGAAAACCACGTTTAGCGCGCTGTTTTCCTGTAACGATGATATGGCGCTCGGCGCCTCGAAAGCGCTGCACCAGGCGGGGCTGCGGATCCCGCAGGACGTGTCGCTGTTCGGCTTTGATGATGCCCCCAGCGCAAAATGGCTGGAGCCTGGGCTGTCAACGGTCTATCTGCCGATCGATAACATGATCACCACCGCTATCGATCAGGCGATCAAGCTCGCCAACAACCAGCCGATCGAAACGCTCCCGCCGTTTACCGGCACGCTGGTGTTGCGCGAGTCGGTCACGACGGGCCCCTACTTTTAGAACTGCTCTAAGGCCAGCAGCTCCTGAATCGTCTGGCGACGACGGATCAGCCGTGCGCTGCCGTTGTCGAACAGCACCTCCGGCAGCAGCGGACGGCTGTTGTAGTTCGAGGACATCGACGCGCCATACGCCCCGGTATCGTGCAGCACCAGGTAATCCCCCGGTACGACGTCAGGCAGCAGGCGCGTTTCCACTTTGCCCCCTTCCTGCTGGGTAAAGACATCGCCTGATTCACACAGCGGCCCGGCCACCACGGTTTCCACCCGCGGCGCGGCGCTCAGGTCGCGGCCATCCGCCGCCAGCGCGGTGATGTGGTGATAGCTGCCGTACATTGCCGGACGCATCAGATCGTTAAAGCCGGCGTCAATCAGCACAAAGTGACGGCTGCCCATCTCTTTTACGCTGCGCACCTGCGAGACCAGCACCCCGGACTCGGCCACGAGGAAGCGACCCGGCTCGATTTCCAGTTTTACCGGATGGCCAAGATGTTTCGCGATCTGCTCGCGCGCGGCGTTCCACAGGCCAAAATAGTGATCGGTATCGATCGCCTCTTCGCCTTCGTGATAAGGGATCGACAGGCCGCCGCCGGCGGAGATCGCCTGCAGATCCTGCCCAAACTCCACCACCTGACGCACCATCGCGCCGCAAACCTGCTCCAGATGGCCATAATCGACCCCGGAGCCGATGTGCATGTGGATCCCCACCAGCTGCAGCTGGTAACGACGCATAACCTCCAGCGCCGCCGGCAGATGGCTGTACCAGATCCCGTGTTTGCTGTTTTCGCCGCCGGTGTTGGTTTTCTGGCTGTGGCCATGGCCGAAGCCAGGGTTCACGCGCAGCCACACGCGATGGCCCGGCGAAACTTCCCCCAGCTGGCTCAGCATATCCACCGATCCGGCGTTCACCGGGATCTGCAACTCTTTCACCCGATCGAGGGTCGCGTCATTGATCAGATCGGCGGTAAAAACGATGTCTTCCGGATGCAGATGCGGATCGTACCCCGCCGCCAGCGCACGCTCGATCTCTCCCAAAGAGACCGAATCCACCTTCACCCCTTGTTCGCGCATCAGGCGCAGAATATGGACGTTGGAGCAGGCCTTCTGGGCGAAACGCACCACGTCAAACCGGCTGAGCTGCGCTATCTGGCGGCGGATAATCTGCGCGTCATAGACCCACACCGGGCAGCCAAATTCGGCTGGCAGGCGCAGCAAATTCTCTGCGGTCAGGTCGGTATCGGTGGCGTAAAGCGAGCGTGGCATGGTGAACTCCGGCGTTATTTGCGTTGAGCGGGTTTTTTATGATTACGCCACAGCCTGAAGAGAATAAAAAATATCGTTTTATCGTGAGTCTATGCAAAAATGATATGGATACCGAATACCTGTCGAGAGCCGCCATGCCAGCCGTTAATTTACGCCATATTGAAATCTTCCATGCGGTGATGACCGCCGGCAACCTGACCGAAGCGGCACGCCTGCTGCACACTTCGCAGCCGACGGTCAGCCGCGAGCTGGCGCGCTTTGAGAAGGTCATCGGGCTGAAGCTGTTTACACGGACCCGCGGGCGTTTGCAGCCGACGGTACAAGGGCTGCGTCTGTTTGAAGAGGTTCAGCGCTCGTGGTACGGGCTGGACAGGATCGTCAGCGCCGCGGAGAGTCTGCGCGAGTTCCGCCAGGGAGAGCTGTCGGTGGTCTGTCTGCCGGTATTTTCCCAGTCGTTTCTGCCGCTGCTGTTACAACCGTTTCTGTCGCGCTATCCGGAGGTCAGCCTGCACATCGTGCCGCAGGAGTCCCCGCTGCTGGAAGAGTGGCTCTCGGCGCAGCGTCACGATCTGGGCCTGACGGAAACCCTGCATACCCCTGCCGGAACCGAGCGTACGCCGCTACTCACGCTCAACGAAGTGTGCGTGCTGCCGCAGGGCCATCCGCTTGCCGCAAAACGGACGCTGACGCCGGCCGATTTCCACGGCGAAAACTATATCAGCCTGTCGCGCACCGATAGCTATCGCCAGCTGCTCGACGCCCTGTTTCTTGCGCATCAGGTCAAACGGCGGATGGTGGTGGAAACCCACAGCGCGGCTTCAATTTGTGCAATGGTGCGCGCAGGCGTCGGTATTTCGGTAGTCAACCCGCTGACCGCCCTCGACTATGCCGAAAGCGGCGTGGCGGTGCGCCGCTTCAGCGTCGAGGTACCGTTTACCGTCAGCCTGATCCGTCCGCTGCACCGGCCCGGCTCGGCGCTGGTTGAGACCTTTATTACCCATCTGCAAAACAGCCTGCCGCGGATTCAGGGCCCGCTGGAAGCGGTCCTTAAGAGAGCATAAACTCCACCGCATCCGCGGCGTGGATCGCGGCGGTATCAAAGACCGGCAGCGGACTGCTTTCGACAGGGACCAGCAGACCAATCTCGGTACAGCCGAAAATAACCCCTTCCGCGCCCTCCTCCGCCAGCGCCTCGATGACCTGCACATAGTAGTCGCGCGACGCCTCGCTAAAGGTCCCGAGACACAGTTCATCGAAGATAATCTGGTTGATGCGCTGCCGATCGTCGCAGTGCGGCACCCGGGTCTCGATGGCGAACTGCTCCTGCAGACGGCCGCGGTAAAAATCCTGCTCCATGGTATAACGCGTCCCCAGCAGAGCGACGTTGCTCAGCCCTTTTTGCGCAATGGCGCGCCCGGTGGCGTCGGCGATGTGCAGGAACGGCACCTGGCAACGATCTTCTATCGCCCCGGCCACTTTATGCATAGTGTTGGTGCACAGCACGATCCCTTCCGCTCCCGCCTGCTGCAGGCCAGATGCCGCCTGCGCCAGCAGCTCGCCCGCCCGCGGCCAGTCACCGGATGACTGACAGGCTTCAATTTCATGGAAATCGACGCTATGCAGCAGCAGGCTGGCCGAGTGCAGGCCGCCGAGGCGCGCTTTAATGCCTTCATTGATCAGGCGGTAATAGGGAATCGTCGACTCCCAGCTCATGCCGCCCAACAGGCCAATCGTTTTCATCGTTCACTCCTTATCGGTTTGCTCCAGTGAAACAAACTTGTGATCAACTTTCCACTTCTCTTGTCGGTCGTTTCTTTCTTCAGGATTCTGCGATAAATTAAATGAAACGTTGTTTCAATCAATAACAGGACAGCCGGATGTTTATTTTTCACAAAGAGACCACCCTTGAAGATCTGGGCAATGGCGTCACCCGTCGCATCCTTGCCCATGATGGCAACATGATGGCCGTAGAGGTTAATTTCGCCGCCGGCGCCATCGGGCCGATGCACAACCACCCTCACGAGCAGCTAACCTATGTGCTCTCCGGCGAGTTTGAATTCACCATCGGCGACGAAAAACGCGTGGTCAGCGCCGGCGATACGCTGTACAAAAAGCCCCATATCATGCATGGTTGCCTCTGCCTTAAGCCGGGAACCCTGCTGGATACCTTTACCCCGGTACGTGAGGATTTTCTGCAAAACTGAGTTCTCCCGGGGCAGGTCCGCGATGCCCCGCTGCCCACTCCGTTCCCCCTTTCCGTTCGCTTCTTTTGTTAGAAAATATGTAATACCCCGATCTTGATCCCGCCAGCCATTTTGCGCCTCCTTGCGCCAGATCCCATCTTCAACATTTCTTTCCATACCGCTATTTATCTGGAAATCGCGCGTCATCTCATTTTTTGAAACATCATTTCGACTTTGATCACACTTCCGTTATGAATCGCATGACTCTGTAATGAATTGCCATAAAATAAAATTAAAACGGCGTTTTATAAAATGAATTAACCGCAGCGTTAAAGCGCGGAACGTACCGGCTCAGCAAGGGACGCGGCGAGTAAAACCCGTTAACAAATAGCCGCTAAAAAAGACGCGATGGCCAGCCAGCGCTTAACTTTCCGACCGAGCAAAAAGTGATGACCCCGAATCCGTTTTACAAACTCGTAAGCCAGGTAGGTATGTATGAATGAGAACAAGCTACTGGGATTGGCCTGGATATCGCCCTACATTATTGGGCTGATCGTCTTTACCGCCTTTCCCTTTGTTTCATCTTTCTTTCTCAGTTTCACTGAGTACGATTTGATGAGTCCGCCGGTGTTTAACGGCATCGAAAACTATCGCTACATGCTGACCGAAGATGCCCTCTTCTGGAAATC
>NZ_JBJDNH010000030.1:0-74773 GCF_044900465.1 Klebsiella sp. NPDC088457
TATGTCTCCGACCTGGCCCCGGCGGCATTTGGCGCACGCCCGTCGTCAATTCCTGTTCACCAGTTGAATAATAAAGGGGCGTCGGAAAAATCGGTACGTAACACCACATATCGCGTCGCTATCGACGATCTGACTGATAGCGACCTCGACCCTGCTGATATCGTTGCAGCTGATTACGCAGATAACGTCTCCCGCTTTAGCTAACAACAACTTGCGCCTGTAATAAAAATTGATAGGCGCAACCGCTATTGATCTGCCTCCTCGATAAAACTACTGTATATGCAAACAGTAATTATCAGGAGGCTACAATGCTCCGTCAGTCCGACATCCGAGAGGCTTTTGCCGCCTCAATCGCTATCAATCCCAAAGGGTATCGTTATTTACGCACCAGGGACTTTGTCTGTGAGCTGCAAAGCCGAGGGATACATTTCTCCGGCAATGAAGCGAACAGGTGGATAGAGCGCAACCAGACGTATTTTGTCGACAAAACCACGGACGGTAGCGAGAACCGTTTGTGGATGCTGATGAATATGGGGAGGGTTTTATAGTGGGATTTCCGTCGCCAGCAGATTAAGCGTAAAAAAAAATCCCCTCGCAAATGCTGGAGGGGCTATCTAATCAGGTAATGAGCTATGGGCTAATACACATCAAAGTATAGTAAGAGATTATTAAATATGCAACCCTACCAGATAGCCAAAGATACAGCTAATAGGAGAAAGGGTAATAGTATTTCATTAGCAAAGTTTAGTGTAGGTAAATACATTCCCGTTTAATTATATATGGCTCGTAAGATCACTTACGTCCGATAAGCAAACCTATCAGTAGACCAAATCCTGCTGCAACGGCTACTGCCTTAACGGGATTATCGGTGACTTGCTCACGTACGACTTCTGCGGCATCCTGAACCGCTTGTCCGCCTTGTGCAGAAAGCTTACGTGCTGCACCTTTTGCCTGATGACCATAATCGTCAGTAAGCTCACCATATTTTTGTTGAGCGGCACCAGCAACTTCATCAATTTTGTCTTCAAATTTGTCTGTCATAATCAATACTCCTTATATGATTTACATGTTAGACCTTGTTAACATTATTTTCCGAGAGTGATATATTTGCGGAATAGCCGCATTGTACCCCAAAGCCCGGCCACTCGCCTTACGGTGAGAAGTAATTGCTTTAGCGATTTTCTTTTGCTCTTCAACACTATAATCCCGCCGATTAGGATGAGTGGGCCCCTGAGTCTATAAACAGTACTCCATACTGTATCAACGGGTTGCAATTTGACCATTAAACTTTCGCAAAGCCCATGGATTTCATTTCGTTGAGATGAGATTTCCTTCAGGACTTTAATCTTTTTCATTTGTAATTTATTCATTCCTTTCACCCGTGATGCTGGTTAAATCATTTTTGATCTGCTCACGCGTCTCTGACAACAAGGTGGCGCGACTGGCGCTTATGCGAATGATTATACAAAAGACAATAGAGAGAGAAAATAGCACACCGGTAAAGTACAAAAGAACAGTCTGTTGGTGTAATGGTTCTATGAATAATAAAGTGTAGAGCAGAAGGCTCATTATACCAAATGTCGTAAAAATGAGTGCCAGGCCAATCATTAAAACTAGGCTAAGGATTCTGTTTTTTTCCTGATTAATCTCAATAGTAATTAAGTCCAGCCGCGTAGACGCTGCCTCATAAATCCTGGACAGAAGTCTAGTCGTTATATCAGATAATTTTGCTGAAGGAAGTGTATATGATGTATGTTTCTTTTCCATAAGTAATCTTTCCTTATCACAGAGATAACAGAATGAATTACGCTACCTTAAAATGAATAGTTACAGAAAAAGTAAAGTATATTATCTAAAATATGTCAAAAAAAAGTTGCTTTCTTAACTGTAAACATGAAGGACAGAGTCCTTGATTGAGACTCCGCCGCTCTCGTATGCACCCAAATCCCATTTGATACGAGGCCCCACCCGGTAACCGTATGCAAGAGCTACAGGGTGGGGAGTAACCGCGGGTGTTCATGCCTGCAGTCGGCGCGAACTATACCCGCAACTCAACGTACAAACCAGTCGTCAGCTGTCTCCCAGGCATCTTTCAGAGTATCTTCAATAACTCCTTCGCAATCTCTTTGTCAGTCGCCCACATCACGCTCAGGCCGTCATTGCTGGCCGTCTTCACGATCACCTCAACGGCGTCATACTGTTTGCTGATCCGTCGGGTCATTTCTTCCCGAAGGGCATCCATCGAACCCTTCGGCATTTTTCCGGCTTTCTCTTTGGCTATGCTGATTTCTACACGCATGATAATCACCTCTTTATGCTGGTTGAATATACAGTATTCGGCAGGAGGTGATTACTAGTCAAGCGGGTTATTAAGGCCGGTGAGTACATAATTGAGTACACAAGGTGTCTTTGTTGAATATTAATCACATTAATATCAATTAATTAAATCAACTTGTTCGTAGTCGTGGAAAAGAAAGGAATATTGCCGCTCACTATCTGCCATCATTTTAGTCCAATTATGTTAATTAACTAACTGTTTTGTAAATATAAATGATATTATTAACGTCTAATATTATGTATGATATGAAAACATAGTTGTTTACTGTTCGCTATTATCTATGTGATATTGTAATCTGAAGAGATACTAAATCTATCATGGCTGTCGTGAAATTAAATTGCTTATCATCCATGGTAAACTATATTCAGCCCCATAAGAAGTGGTTGATGCTGGTGAGTTGAGGGGGAGAAGGCACCGCGTCTGGAAATTAGAGTTGGTTCATCAGCCTCTCTCAAAGATACCAGTTGAACAACTGTAACGCTTCTTGAACTTTACTGCTGTTACGTCAGGGAAGCATATTAATGACCCATAGTAGAATATGGACATGCAAGCACGCTGACGGATGATTATCTTCAGGAAAATTATTCATCGACAACAGAGAATAATTAGGGGGGCGTTTATGTAAAAGTGATGCGTTTGCCAACTCTACTTGAGAAGTGGCGAGCTAAGCATTAATCTGTGCGATACTGAAGTCAAGTGGATATCTGAAGAAACTGGAAAAGACGCATTGCTAATGTGGTAATATCTGGTTAACTCAGCAGTGGTAAATACTGATGTCGGGCTGGGACTTGACTTTTCCGCAGCAGCAACTACTACATTAACGATTCAAATTAAAAACTGTTATCGGCTCTGGTGCACGGTGGTGGGCCCCAAACTATCTCAAATACTACATGTAACAGTGAGATACAAGGAAACAATGTTAAATGTAGGAAATGGTCAACAAGTGGCCTCGTTTGCCTCGTTTCTCGTTTATTGTGCTGATGGAGAGATCGTTATTCAGTATGCAGCAAGTTGCCGTATGCCTCGTTAACTCTGGTTAACGAGGCATACGGCAAGCAGTAAACATACCCCAGCCTTGGTGATGGTCAAGCAAGTGTTATCAGTGCCATAATGGGGATCCGGATGTTAACGGTATATGAGAAAGTGAGAGCAAAACACTACCAAAGACGAGATGGATTTGTTACTGTTTATAGCAGCATTCATTTTTATAAAGATCCTAAATGGTAGGGATATAATGAACAATAGAATTGTTGGTTTAGATTTGCTCCGATCAATTATTATGATATTTGGTCCGACTTTTCATGCATCTATGCTTATGGATGGGGCGTTTGGTTTTGATGGGTATTTTTCACAAACAAAAGTAACATATTCTATTTTGCATTATACAAATCCCTTCAGAATGGAGTTGTTTTTTATAATATCAGGTTTTTTTGCCTCCTTGGTTTTAGAAAAAAAAGGTATTGCTCATTACTCCGAAAGTCGAAAGCAAAGAATACTTAAACCAACAATTGTTGCCTTGGTAGTTATACTACCGCTTACATGTATACTAATGTATGGGATGCAGGGGTACACAGACTTAAATGGATATTTTTCTTATAGGCATCTGTGGTTTTTAGTGACTTTGTCATTTATTAGTCTCTTAACACTTATTAGCCCCTTGTTTATCTTAAATGCTGCAAGGCAACTGGGTGAATATCTTAATAAGAAATCATTTTTCTCTATAACAGTTTATTTTTGTAGTGCATTGATATTTTTTCAATTGATCTCAAGAGTAGCAACAAGAGTGTTACCAGAGTCGATAGAAATATTGTTTCAAGTTGGTAATGTTCTTTTTTATATAATGCCATTTTTCATTGGTATGGTTATTTTCTATATTGTAAAAAAACCCACAATAAAAACAATTGTTTTTTACGCAATTGTATTTACCGTGTGGTATTCTTTTTCTGTATCATCTATGTCTTACATGAGTCTGCCTGGTCTGTCCAAGACTTTGATGAAAGATATATTTTCTACGATTATGTGTCTGTCCGTTTTTTATTTCTTTTTCTCTCTTAAGATTCAATCAAATAAATTAATCTCTGAGCTTTCAAGGGTGGCTTTGCCGTTTTATCTTTTACATTTGCCTGTGTTGATACTATTATCTGGAGTTTATTCAAGAGTTGTGAATGATAATTCTGATACACTGTACTCGTTGACCGTTATACCGCTTACAATGTTTTTAAGTTATTGTGCGTCATGGTTCCTTACTAAAAATAACTTGGTGAGAAGAAGTCTGGGGTTAATTTAAAAAATTGATGACTTATTGTAGGCTATTATTCAAATAATGGCCTGCAATAAATAGTGTTTTCAGAATTACAATTGCATTTATTGTGGATTAGTCATTTTTATCATGGGGTTAAGTTTCCGCTATACTGCTTCTTTATTTATGCTCTCCGAAAATAGTTCAGGAATTGATAGTGGAACGTATATATGTTGGATTAACTGTATGTAGTAAGAGGATAGAGCCAACCAGAAGGCACCGATGGATCATGTTAGTACAAAAGTCCCCTCTCCCCTAACTAACGGTGGAATGAATTTGTTGATAAAACACTTCAAATGCTGGAGTACGGTTCTGCCCCACTGCATACTGTGAATTATGGCTATTTAGAGGTAATGACAATTTACAGGCATTCCCTGTATATAGAGCTTTATAGCCTCATCAATATGAAATTGGATACAGCTTGTAAGACTGTGGTTATTATATCATGCTAGCGTTTTAAATATAATAAGAATTGTAGTTTTTGAAGAGTTACATAATGTTAATTTGAATCACTTATTTAACATGATAATCACTAGGTTGAAAACTATGTAACGGCTTTTTTATATCCAAAAGAAGATGGGAACTCTATTCCCTAGGACAATGTCTTAATCGTGTCATATTTTCTTGCAATTAAACCCTGATTCGAAAGGAGAATTTCCGTAAAAAGGACGGCGGATCTGTAAATCTAGAGGATATGCCGTTGAAAGGCCGTTTTTTTATTGCTGTTACTTTGCTCGCTTCGAGCGTTTCTTGCGCATTCGCTGGCAATGATTTTCCCGTCACCGTGACGCCACCTGCCATCCAGGCAGGCTCCTGGGTACTGATGGATTACACCACCGGGCAGATATTGACTGCGGGGAATGAACACCAGCAGCGCAACCCTGCCAGCCTGACGAAATTAATGACCGGTTATGTCGTCGATCGCGCCATCGACAGCCACCGTATCACCTTTGACGATATTGTCACCGTCGGCCGCGACGCCTGGGCGAAAGGCAATCCCGTTTTTAATGGCTCATCGCTTATGTTCCTTAAACCCGGCGACCGGGTCAGCGTGCGTGATTTAAGCCGCGGCTTAATCGTCGATTCCGGTAACGACGCCTGTGTGGCGCTGGCGGATTACGTGGCCGGCGGGGAAGCGCAGTTTGTGGCGATGATGAACGAGTACGTCGAGAAACTGCATCTGCAGGACAGCCATTTTGAGACCGTGCATGGTCTGGATGCGCCAGGCCAGCACAGCTCCGCCTACGACCTGGCGGTGCTCTCCAGAGCCATCATTCACGGCGAGCCGGAGGTGTACCATATGTACAGCGAAAAAAGCCTGACGTGGAACGGCATCACCCAGCAGAACCGCAACGGACTGCTGTGGGATAAAACCATGAACGTCGACGGCCTGAAGACCGGGCACACCTCCGGCGCCGGCTTTAACCTGATAGCGTCCGCGGTGGACGGTCAGCGGCGGTTGATTGCCGTGGTGATGGGGGCCGAGAGCCCGAAAGGTCGCGAACAGCAGGCGGCGAAGCTGCTGCACTGGGGGCAGCAAAACTTCGATACCGTCCAGGTGCTGCAAAAAGGTAAAATGGTCGGGAGCGAACACATCTGGTACGGCGATAAACAACAAATCCAGCTGGGTACCGACCAGGATTTCTGGTTAGCGTTGCCGAAGTCGGAAGTGTCGCGTATCAAGGCCAAATACGTGCTGGATAAAAAAGAGCTCGAAGCGCCGATTGCCGCCAATCAGCGGGTCGGAGAAATCTCGCTCTATGATGGCGACAAAGTGGTTGCCCACTGGCCGCTGGTGACGCTGGAAAGCGTCGGCAAGGGCGGACTATTCTCGCGAATGCGCGATTATTTCCAGCAAAAGCTGTAACCCTCCTGCCGCTCTTTGATCGGGCGGCATCTTTTCTGGCGCGACATTGTTATGGCGCTGGTTGGCGCTTCGTTTAGTTTCAGTCCATTACCTTACCTGCTCACCCTTCAGGAAATACGCCGGCGCCCGCGCGCCGAAAATGGAGCTGGGAAGATGAAATATTTTGCGCGTCGCGCGCTTTCTCTGGGATTTTTTGCTGTATTGAGTACCCCAGGTTTTGCCTCTGGTCTGGTTCCGGGCGATAACGAATTGCGCAATGATTTAGCATGGTTATCCGATCGTGGAACCCTCGCCTTGAGTTTATCGACCTGGCCCCTGAGCGAAGAGGAGATTACCCGCGCGCTGGCGAATGCGCATCCGACCACTTCAGCCGAGCGGGGAGTGTTAATCCGGGTCGAGCGGCGACTCAGGTCACTAAAAACCGCTGTCCGTATCAGCGGCTACAGCTCGACGGACAGGCCGGGGACGCCGCAGGGTTTTGCCCAATCTCAGCCCGCGGATCGCGCGCTCTCCCTCGCGCTGAATACCAGCGGCGAAGGGTGGGATCTGCATCTGCAGGGCAATGTCGAAGGGGACAAACGCATCGACAATGGGTCCGCGGTGAATGCCAACGGCGCTTACGGGGCGGTGAAGCTGTGGAACCAGTGGCTGGCGTTTGGGCAAATTCCGCAGTGGTGGGGGCCCGGCTATGAGGGGAGCCTGATCCGCTCCGACGCCGCGCGGCCGCTGACCGGTTTTCTGCTGCAACGCGCCGAACAGCAGGCGCCGGAGAGCGCCTGGCTAAGCTGGATCGGCCCCTGGCAGTACCAGATTTCCGCCAGCCAGATGAGTCAGTACGCCGCGGTACCGCACACCAAAATCTTCGGCGGCCGCCTGACGCTCTCGCCGTTTTCCTCCCTGGAACTGGGGGCTTCGCGCATTATGCAGTGGGGGGGCGAGGGACGGCCCTCCTCGTTTGGTAGCTTCTGGGAGGGGCTCTCCGGGCGCGATAACACCGGCGATTCGGCGGACGATCCCGGCAATCAGCTGGCGGGCTTTGATTTTAAACTGAAGCTGGCGCCGACCACGGGCTGGCCGGTGAGCGTCTACGGGCAGATGATCGGCGAGGATGAAGCCGGGTATCTGCCGTCCGCCCATCTCTATCTCGGCGGCGTGGAAGGGCACCACCAGTGGAATAGCAACGCCATTAACTGGTACCTCAGGCTCACGATACCCGTTCGAATATGGGGCGCACCAACTACGTCTACAACCACTTTATCTATAAAGACGGCTATTACCAACAGGGCTACCCGCTAGGCGATGCGCTGGGCGGCGACGGAAGGCTGTATGCCGGCAAGGTTGAGCTGGTGACCGAGGAGAACCAGCGCTGGAGCGCGCGTCTGGTCTACGCCGAGGTGAACCCGGAAAATCAGCGGATTAATAAAGCGTTCCCGCACGCCGATACGCTGAAGGGCGTGCAGCTGGGCTGGAGCGGCGACGTGACGCCAAAGGTGCGCCTCAGCACCTCGGTGTGGTATACCGACGCCGGCCACAGCGACAGCGACGACCTGGGCGCCAGTATGGGGATTGAACTACCGTTTAGTTTGTAGCCGGCGGCGGCGTTTTTCGCCGCCACGTCGCGCCTCTTCCCAACGCAAAGCAGGCCAGCGGCAGAGGCAGGGTGACGATCAGCAGCATCCACAGCAGGGTATAGACCGCGTCAACGCCGTCGTTTTGCAGATTGGTATAGAGTTTGACCGGGATCCCCTGGGGGAAGTAGGCAAAGATCATCACAATGCCGAACTCGCCGACGGCGCGTACCCAGGCCAGAGCCACCGCGGAGGCCAGCCCCGGCAGCGCCAGCGGCAGGGCGAGAAAACGAAAACGGTTCCAGCCCGAGGCGCCCAGCGTTTGCCCGGCTTCAAGGATCGCTTTCGGCACCGTGGCGAACGCCGAGCGGGCGACCACGATAAAGTAGGGTAGCGCGCCGTAGACCTGAGCGAGGACAAAGGCGGCGGGATTGTTGACCAGCGTGACGCCCATCCGCGTCAGCCACTGGCCGGCCAGTCCGTAGGGGCCATAGGCGCTGACCAGTAAAATACCCATCGCCAGCGGCGGGGTCAGCAGCGGGATCATCAACAGCAATTCCGCCAGCAGACGCGGACGACCGCGGGCCTGCGACAGCCACCAGGCGGTCGGCAGGCCTATCGCCACGATCGTCGCCAGCGCCAGGCACCCCAGCCCCATCGACACGAGGATCGCATCGTCGTCGCGCCAGGCAAGGCGCAGATGATGCCACGGCGTAACGCTGATTAAGGTGAGAAAGGGGACGCTGAGCAGCAGCAATGCCGGCAGCGAGAGCCAGCCGGCAATGCGCCCGGCGCGTTTTACCTGGCGTATAAATTATCTCCTTTCGCCGCGGCATAGCCGTATTGTTTAAACAGCTGCTGCCCCTGGGCGCTTTGCATGAACTGGACAAATTTTTGCCCTTGTTCCACGCCGTTCGGGGCGTTTTTCAGCACCGCGGCGTAGAAAACCAGCGGCTGAGTATGCAGCGTCTGGTCTTTACCGGCGCTGTCCTTAATGGTGAAACTGACGGTGTCGTACCACTGTTTCGCCATTGCCGGGTTGCTGAGGTTAATTTCATCGGGCAGCGCGACGTACGGCAGGTGCGCGGAGATCACTTCACTTTCATAGCCCGCCGCGGCATCGACCTGGCCGCTTTCCAGGCGGCTCAGCAGGCCGCCTTCCTGGTGGGTCTGCGCCGGGTTTTGCAGTTCGCCGAGGATTTTTTCACTGATGCCCGGCTGGCGGTAATACTTCTCGGCCAGCAGCAGGGTAAAGACGATATTCTGGCCTTTCGGATCGACGTACGGGTCGGTGCGGCCAAAGCGGACGTCTTTCTGCGACAGTAGATTCAGCCACGAGGCATCCTGATTTTTATTCGCCGCGGCAAATTGCGCGGCGTATTTTCCTTTCGGGCTGTACGCGACCACCATGCTGGTGCTGGCGACCGGTATCGCGTCGTCAATCAAACCGGCGTCTTTCAGAATCTGCATCGGACCCGGGGTTATTGAGACAAAAACGTCGGCGGTCAGCTTATGGCTGGCCAGCAGGCGCGCCATGCCGTAGGCGCCCTGGCCTTGTCCCTGATAATCGCCGTTTTGCGCTTTGGCAAACGCCGGGCCTAGCCCCTGATCCATGACCTTCCCCATCGAACCGGCATAGGTGACGCGAATATCCTGCGCCATGGCCGCCGGGGTCAGCTGCCACACCAGCAGCGCCATGAGCGTGTACTTGATTTTTCCTTGCATAGGTCCTCTTTATCGTTATGTCGTTATTTATATAGCGAGTATCGATAAACGGCCGGGCGAAGACAATGAAAGCGAAGGGCGCGTTGAGGTGCGGTTGAAGTAAACGCCGCGTGGAAAGCGGGCGACGTCATTTTTCAGCCTCCGGCGATGGCGACTCTGTGAATCAGCGCACATACTGTTTTCTGGCTGCCTGCTACATTGCATGTATATATATACAGTATTCAATCAATCGCGGAGGCAACATGAACTACAGCGTGAAGTCCGTCGGCAACAAGAAAATTGCCGGTTTTCATCTGGTAGGGCCCTGGGAGCAGACCGTTAAACAGGGCTTTGAACAGCTGATGGCCTGGGTCAGCAACAGTCAGGTGCCGGCGCAGGAATGGGTTGCCGTCTATTACGATAATCCCGATCAGGTTCCGCCTGAGAAACTGCGCTGCGATACGGCGGTGACGGTCGCCGATGATTATGTGATCCCGCCGAATAGCGAAGGGGTGATTCTGACCGAGATTGCCGGCGGTGAGTATGCTTTCGCCCGCGCGCGGGTGGTGGATCATGATTTCTCCACGCCGTGGCTGCAGTTCTTCAACAGCCTGATGCAAAGCAAGGAGTATCAGATTGCGGCACAACCCTGCTTTGAAGTCTATCTGAACGATGGCAATCAGGACGGCTACTGGGACATTGAGATGTATGTCGCGGTCGAACGTGGCGGGAAATAAACGGGCGTCCCTGCTACAGGCAAGGTTTTTTAGATTAGCGTGCTGCTTGTGCTGAAAAAGCAGTTACAATTGGCCTTTGCTTCTTGCTGGAGAGGGCCGTGCGCGCTGATAAATCACTAAAGCCTTTTGAAATTCGCCTGTATCGCCACTATCGGGTGGTACACGGTATTCGGATCGCTTTGGCTTTTGTCCTCACATTTTTGTTGGTACATCTGCTGAATGTCCCGGAAGGGACCTGGCCCCTGATTACCCTGGTGGTGGTGATGGGGCCGATTTCGTTCTGGGGCAACGTGGTGCCGCGCGCCTTTGAGCGTATCGGCGGGACCATTCTTGGCTCGGCGCTCGGGCTGGTGGCGCTAAAACTTGAGCTTATCTCCTTACCCATCATGGTGCTGTGGTGCGCGGTGGCCATGTTCCTCTGCGGCTGGCTGGCGTTGGGCAAAAAACCGTATCAGGCGCTGCTTATCGGCATTACCCTGGCGGTGGTGGTCGGAGCGCCGCCGGGCGATATGCACACCGCGCTCTGGCGAAGCGGAGACGTTATCTTCGGCTCGCTGCTGGCCATGCTGTTCACCGGTATCTGGCCGCAGCGGGCGTTCCTGCACTGGCGGATCCAGATGGCCAGTTACGTTACCGCCTTCAATCGCCTCTACCAGGCCGGGTTTTCCCCGAACCTGGTGGAAAGGCCGCGGCTGGAAAAACATCTGCAACAGGTGCTCAACGACGTGGTGAAGATGCGCGGGTTGATTACGCCGGCCAGCAAAG
This sequence comes from Klebsiella sp. NPDC088457, assembly GCF_044900465.1. NCBI lineage: Bacteria > Pseudomonadati > Pseudomonadota > Gammaproteobacteria > Enterobacterales > Enterobacteriaceae > Klebsiella > Klebsiella sp. NPDC088457. Next base: position 11,279 of record NZ_JBJDNH010000030.1, read on the forward strand.
AAACCCACATCCAGAAGGCCATCTTCGAAGCGATTCAGACCGTCAGCCGCAACCTGGTCTGCATGCTGGAGCTGCAGATCAACGCTTACTGGATTTCGCGTTCTGGCCATTTCGTGATGCTGAACGCCCATACGCTGCGTGAAACCCAGCAGATGACCCAGCAAACATTATTGACCATCGCGCATGCGCTGTATGAAGGTAATCCGCAGCCGATTCGCGCCAACAGCGAAAAACTCAATGAGATCGTTGCCGAGCTGCGCGAGCTAATGAAAGCGCATCAGGGGGATAACCTGGCGGAAACGCCGATCCACGGCTACGTCTGGTTGACGATTGAACTGGCGCGCCAGCTTGAGCTGCTGTCGAATTTGATCTGCCGCGCTTTGCGTAAATAACAGCCAGATGCGTGCAATTTACCCACCGGTTGCTTCGATTCAGCAGCATTTAGGGGTATGATAAACATAAAGGAAAAAACATTGTCATCCGCGGCTGCTAACAGTTATGTTAGCCCTATATAGCAGTCGCTTTAGCGAATCCGAATCTCAAATATTAGGGGTGTAAAAATGGAAACAACTAAGCCTTCTTTCCAGGACGTACTGGAGTTTGTTCGCCTGTACCGTCGTAAGAACAAGCTGCAGCGTGAAATTCAGGACGTTGAGAAAAAGATCCGTGATAACCAGAAGCGCGTACTGCTGCTGGACAACCTCAGTGACTACATCAAACCGGGCATGAGCGTTGAAGCTATTCAGGGCATCATCGCCAGCATGAAAAGCGATTACGAAGATCGTGTTGATGATTACATCATCAAAAACGCCGAACTGTCGAAAGAACGTCGCGACATTTCCAAAAAGCTGAAAGTGATTGGCGAAGCGAAGGTCGAAGAGAAGATCGCTGAGTAATCACGCTGTACCCTGCCCGGCGGCGACTCGCGCCGCCGGGGATGCCCCCTCCCTCTGATTGATATCCTTCCCCCTGAGCGGCGAACCGCCGTGTAACGCTGCCTGCGGAGTGCGACGCTGTTTGCGACGGGCGACGGTAAATCACCTGAAAAATGCTACGAGGAACATGATGGACACTCTTTCTGCTTTCATCGCCGCCATTCCGCTGCCGGATCGAACCGCGATGGCCCAGGCACAAGTGCATCTGGATGGTTTATTAAAGCCACCGGGCAGTTTAGGGCGTCTGGAAGCACTGGCCGTACAGCTGGCCGGCATGCCGGGGTTGCAGGGGCAGCTGCGTCTGACGGAGAAAGCCATCGTGGTGATGTGCGCCGACCATGGCGTCTGGCATGAAGGGGTCGCCATCTCACCTCAGGTCATCACCGCGATTCAGGCGGCCAACATGACCCGGAAAAATACCGGCGTTTGCGTACTGGCGGCACTGGCGGGGGCGCAGGTACATGTGGTGGACGCCGGTATCGATGCGGATCCGCTCCCCGGACTGGTGAATATGAAAATGGCGCGCGGCAGCGCCAATATTGCCCGCACCGCGGCCATGAGCCGGGAGCAGGCGACGACGTTGCTGCTGGCGAGTATACGTTTTACCCGGGAGCTGGCGGCTGAGGGCGTCAGATTGTTTGGCGTCGGCGAGCTCGGTATGGCTAATACGACGCCGGCGGCGGCGGTAGTCAGCGTGCTGACCGGGCATGATGCGCGTGACGTGGTGGGGATCGGCGCTAATCTACCGGTATCGCAGCTGGCGCACAAAGCGGATGTCGTACGCCAGGCGATCGCCGTCAACCAGCCGCAGCCTGAAGATGGCCTCGACGTGCTGGCAAAAGTGGGGGGCTTCGATCTGGTCGGCATGACCGGCGTTATGCTGGGGGCCGCCTCCTGCGGGCTGCCGGTGGTGCTGGACGGTTTCCTCTCCTATGCCTCGGCGCTGGCCGCCTGTCGGCTGGCTCCGGCGGTTCATCCTTACCTGATCCCTTCGCATCTGTCGGCAGAAAAAGGGGCGTGTATTGCCCTCGAGCACCTGCGGCTGGAGCCCTATTTAGATATGGGGATGCGTCTCGGCGAGGGAAGCGGCGCAGCGCTGGCGATGCAGCTGGTGGAGGCGGCCTGTACGGTATTTAATGAGATGGGCACGCTGGCTGAGAGCAATATTGTATTGCCGGAAAGCCGCTAAACCTGAATCAGGGCGCCGATGGCGCCCTGAACTCGTTGCGGGCGGCTATAGCGCTTTTTGCCAAACGTTCTGCGGCAGCAAATAGACCTCTGCCGCGGCTTTCATGCCGTCAGTCACGATGTGATGGATCCCGCTTGCCATCACCGCCAGGGTCACGTCAAAGGCGTTGAGGCTATCACCAAACCCTGCGGTTAAATTCAGCATCGAGCCGTTAGCCATCAGATAGACGGTTTTATTCTCCATCCGCCAGGCGTTAATGTACGGCATCACCTCTTCATGGCTGAACTGCCGCAGGTACTCACAATCGATCTCCTCCGCGACGTGGCCCACGTTGAGGATAAATACGCCATCTTTGGCCTTATCCAGCGCCTGGCGGTTGACCACTTTTTTGCCGCCGGTTGCCGTTGCCACCACATCGGCTGCGGCGATGGCCTCCTGCAGGTCGACGACGTGCCAGCCATCATAGGCGGCCTGCAGGCGACGGGCGGGGTCGATTTCCGCCACCATCACCTGTCCGCCAAAGGCTTTGGCCGCCGCTGCGACGCCCTGGCCCACCAGACCGTAGCCAATGACCAGTACCTTTTTCTCATGCAGGGTCAGATGCGTGGTCTGGAAGAAGGTATGCCAGGCGGTGAGGCCCACCATATGGCGATTATGCAGACCCTCTTTAACCGGCAGGTCATCCCAGTTAAAAATAGGGTAGCCCGGGCGGATATCGCCAAGACGACTGACGCCGGAGCCGGTGGCCTCAAGGCCCGCCACGATGTTGCCAAACTCGCCGCGCTGGTGGAGCAGGGTAGTAATATCGGCCCCCATTTCGCACAGATGGGTGGGGCCCCAGGCGATGGCTTGTTCCCAGGAGCGCCGCCAGTCGGACTCGCTCATATCGCGCCAGGCGCAGGCTTCCGCGCCGCGCTCTACCAGCCAGGCAACCACCTCATCCTGGACGGTGGTGGGGTTACAGGTGGTTAAAAACACTTTCGCCCCTTTTTCCAGAATCCCCTGTACCAGCGGGATCATTTTCATATCCAGATGCATACAGCAGGCCAGGCGAACGTGGCTCAGGTCGGGAAGGGCGGCGACCTGACGCAGGGTACGCGGCATATTCTGGCTGGCCCATGCCACTTCTTTTACTAAATTTGTCTTATTATTCACTATATTATGACCTTCAATCCGTAGAGTGGGTGAAACCCTGGTTAGGGAAAAAGATTCTAACGTAGTGTGCGGGAATCACATAACTGCGGCGTATCGCTAAATTCCGGGGGGCGGTAGCCATGATAAAGATAAGGTTGTTAAAATATGGTTAAAAAAAGACAATGAAGCATAAGTTATGATTATGACGTGGTGAGTTGTCAGATGTTAAGCGTGTTACCCTCCGCTCTGTTTTCGCGGTTGCGCATTTTTTTAGGACGCCTCAAGCCGCATGCGCTGCCGGTTGCCAGAAAACATATTCTCCTCGGATCGATTGGCGCGGGCACCGGACTGGCTGTCACCAGTATGTTCAGCCACTGGCTGCTGGGCGAGGTCAACTTGTGGTTTATCGCCCCGATGGGGGCTTCCGCGGTGTTGTTGTTTGGGGTCCCCAGCAGTCCGTTAGCCCAGCCGTGGTCAATTGTCGGTGGCAATGTGCTTTCGGCACTGATCGGCGTCACCGTCGGGCTGCTGGTTCCCAACCTGGCACTGGCCTGCGGTCTGGCTGCCGGGCTGGCCATCGCGGCGATGTATTTTCTTCGCTGCCTGCACCCGCCCGGCGGCGCCGTGGCGCTGACGGCAATCCTCGGCGGAGCGGGCATCCACAGCGCGGGATACCACTTTGTGCTGACTCCGGTGCTGCTGAATTCAGCCATGCTGGCGCTGCTGGCCATCATCTTCAATAATCTGGTCGGGCGCCGCTATCCGCATCCTCTAGCGGCGGAAGAGGTTAAACCTCAGGTCGTCCCGCTGGGCATCCCGGTAACCCGGGAAGATATTCACGCCGCGCTGCTTGACGGGCAGTTCCTCGATATTGATGAGGATGATGTGCAGGAGCTGCTGGAGAATATCGAGCAAAAGGCCCGCCTGCGCATGGCCGCCGCGCCGCGTTCGTAGCGGCTGCTGGCTCCGCGGCTCACAGCTCCCCGGTCATATACTGGGCGACGCCGCGGCCAAAACTCCAGTCGCCTTGCTGATTGCCGATCACGGAAATCATTAAATCATCCGCGCTCAGCCCGCAGTGCTCCTGCAGCTCAGCGAGCAGCGTGGCGTAGAACAGCTGCTTCTGCTCTTCGCTACGGGGACTGGTGAATACCCGTACCACCACCAGACTTTTGCTCCGCGTCAGGCCCAGCCCGGTATCCTCAATCACCATATGGTGTGCTTTATTTTCGTGAACAATCTGGTAACGGTCGCGCTCCGGCACTTTAAAGGCCCGGATAACGGCACGATGAGCCGCATCCAGCAGGGTTTTGATTTCGCGTGCAGTTCGACCTTCAATCACATCAAATGTCAATAATGGCATGGCGGGCGCTCCTTGAGTCTGTTGATGAAAAAGCTGACACCCATAAAGCTACCCCATGCCCTGATGAGCAAAAACCGCTATATTTGAATTCATTGTTTTTACTGGTGAACAATCACTATGAGCGAAATCCGCCCCGAGAGTTACTGGACCCATCTGTACTGGCTGACGGTGCTGGAGGAGCAAAAGAGCTATACCCGCGCGGCGGAAAAGCTGGCGGTCAGCAAATCGGCCATCAGCCAGAAAATTAGCGAACTGGAGCGTATTACCGGCAAGACGCTGGTACATCGCACTACCCGCAACGTGACGCTGAGCGAAGACGGGCTGCGGCTGGTGGCCGAGCTGAATGAACCTTTCGGCCAGCTGCGGGACATCTTTAGCGCAACCTGCGATGAAGGCAGGCCGCTGCGGGGGACGTTGCGGGTCACGGCGCCGGTGGCGTTTTCCCGTCAGCAGCTGGTGCCGGCGATTACCCCGTTTCTGCATCAGCACCCGCAGCTTCAGCTACAGCTTGAGGTTACCGATCGGCTGGTATCGTTGGCCAGCGAGGGATTTGACCTGGCGATTCGCCACTGCCGCCGGGAGGCGCTGCCGGATACCCACGTCGCGTGGCCTCTGTGTCAGACCGCGACGCTGATTGTCGCGTCGGCGGAGTATATCCGTCGTTTTGGTCGCCCGGAGGGGCCCGAGGCGCTGCGTCACCATCAGTGTCTGACCTATCCGCGCGGGCCGCAAAGCCCGGAGTGGACATTTGCCTCCTGTAATGGGCGCTCCGAACGTGTGAGCGTGAAGGTTCATGGGCCTTTCGCCACCAATAACAGCGAATCGCTGCGCGATGCGGTGCTGGCGGGGCTGGGGATTGCCCTGCTGCCGGATTTTAGCGCCCGGGAGGCGATTGGCCGCGGCCTCGTTCAGGAGCTGCTGCCAGGCTGGCGGCCGGTGGACGTCTTTGCGCCGCAGCTGTATGTCATTCGGCCATTTGCGCCGCGCGTGTCGCGGGCGGTGGAAACCTTCAGCCGTTATCTGAAGAGCACTTTCAGCTGAGATCCGCCAGCTGCGCCATCAGCGCCTGGCGGAAGCGGGGAAGTAACCGGGTTTCGCCGGGCAGGAGCTGCGCCAGCGTGACGGTCTTATCCGCGCGATAGACGCGGCCGCTGTTGAGCCGGGTTTCAAATTCGTTGGCCGCCTGATGGGCGGCGAGCAGGTCCGCTTCGAGTAATATCACCGCGTGGGCGAGCACCACATGGCCCTTGCCTTCGGGCAGCGGCCACCAGTACTGCGCGGTACCGGCAATTTTACGCACATTGTCGCCTTCGCCGCAGGCCAGATTGTAGCGCCCGTCGCAGAAAGAGCCGCTGACCGCCTGAAAATGACTGCTGACGCCGAATGTCGCCAGCGTACGTTGCAGTAGCCCGCAGAGCAGGAGATAGATCGGCTCTGCCGCTTCGCCCAGCGGCTGAGACACCGGCCAGGCAAGGCTAAGGTTGATAATCCCCGGCCCCTGCGGCACCAGCCCACCACCAGAGCGGCGTAACCATACCGGCCAGCCGCGTTGAGCAAAGCGCGTGCTGACCGCGCTGAGCTCGCTAAATTTGCGGTAGCTGCCCGGCACGACAAATCCCTGCGGCGCCTGCCACAGCTGGGCAACCGCTTCACCGCTGCGGGCCTGCTCAAACAGCGGCTGTTCGGCAAGCGTCGGATCCGGGCAGTGCTGCAGAGGAAGCTGTTGGTGATGAAACCCGCTGGGCCAGCAGGCCATTCGGCTGTCCTGAATCATGATATCTCCTTTTCTGGACGGCGCTTTTCCGCCGTCCGCAATGCGCTCAGGCGTGAGGACTTTTTTTCATCAGCATCGCCGTGACGGCAGAGAGCAGGCAGCCGACGGTCAGGTAAATCGCCACGCTATGCCATGAGCCGCCGGAGAAGGTGACGAGTGCGGCGGCGATAAAAGGCGTAAAGCCGCCCCCGACGACGCTGGCGACCTGATAGCCGACTCCGGCGCCGCTGTAGCGATAGCGGGCGCCAAACATCTCGGTGAACATCGGCTGCTGTACGCAAACCACCATATCATGGGCGATATTGGCCAGCATCAAGGCGAAGAACAGGATCCAGAAATACGACTGGCTTTCCAGCGCCATAAAGAACGGAAAAGCGCTGAGGGTACCGATCAGCGCGCCGGTGATGTAGATCCGCCGACGGCCAAAGCGGTCAGCCAGCCAGGCGAAGCAGGGGATCGTCAGACAGCTAATCCCGCCGACCAGCAGGCCGATGTTGAGGAACAGTTCACGCGGCAGGCCGAGGTTCTGCGTCGAGTAGTTCAGGGCGAAGGCGGTGACGATATACATGGTCAGCAGTTCGCACAGGCGCAGGGCGATTATTAGCAAAAAAGCGCCGGGATGGCGGAATAGCGCTTCGACGACCGGCAGACGCGGCTTCTTTGGTTGGCCAGGGGCTGCACGCTGCTGATCTTCGAACTCGGCCGATTCGGCCATGCCGTGGCGGATCCACAGCGCGGCCAGCACCAGCACGACGCTGAACAAGAAGGGCAGACGCCAGCCCCAGCTGAGGAACTGTTCATTGCTGGTGTTGGCGCTGATCAGCGAGACCAGACCGGTGGAGAGCAGCAGGCCGACGCCGTAGCCGACCTGGACGCCGCTGCTGTAGAAGGCTTTTTTCTTTTCAGGCGCGCTTTCCACCGCCAGCAGCGCCGCGCCGCCCCACTCGCCGCCAACGGCGAAGCCCTGAATCGCGCGCAGGGTCACCAGTAACACGGGGGCCCACCAGCCAATCTGGTTAAAGGAGGGCAGCAGGCTGATACAGGCGGTGGCAATTCCCATCATCCAGACGGTCATCATCAACATCCGTTTCCGCCCGAGGCGATCGCCAAAATGACCGAAGATAATGCCGCCTAAGGGACGAAACAGAAAGCCAACGCCGAAGGTGGCGAATGCGGCAAGCGTGCCCATCGCCGGGCTAATCTGCGGGAAAAATTCGCGGTTAAATACCAGGGCGGCGGTAATACCGTAAAGCAAAAAGTCGTACCAGTCGACGACGGCGCCGGCGAAACTGCCCCATGCGGCTCTTCTGGCGCGGCTGAGCGAACAAGGTTCTTTACCGTGGCGGGGGGAAATCAGCGTTGAGTCCATACCTGTTCTGTCCTGTCTGTTACAAAGTTTGTAATTATTGGAATGAGACGCAGTCATAGCCGCATCTCCACAAAGACTACCGCGCGCCAGGACGAGAGCAAAGATTTTTAGCGAACGCTCTGCGTTAATGGCAAAAAATGTGCTTTTTATCACCAGGTGTAAACATGGGATCGGAGGGTTCTGAAAGCAAAAAATATTTTTAATTAAGAACCTCACAACCCGTAGCCTGACCGCTTTTAAGAATTGACATGAATGGTTTACAATTAACCTATCTCCAATTCCGGAATGGTGAGTTAAATGCGTCTACTTTTCGCAGTTTTATTTTGTGTTATGGTTTTACCGAATGCTTTTGCAGAAAAACTGCCTGCGCCAACGGGAAAGCCCGTTTTAACCATTTCCGGCCTGATTGGAAATACAAATGAAGGTGATACTGCGGTGTTTGACCTCGCCGCGTTAGAAAAGCTGGGGATGGAGACAATCGTCACCACCACGCCGTGGTACTCCGGTAAGGTCCGTTTTGACGGCGTTTCCCTTAGCAAACTCATGGATTTAGTTGGCGCAAAAGGCAAATCCGCGCGGGTCATCGCCCTCAATGACTATACGACCATTGTTCCCATCAATGACTTTCAGCAGTTCCCGGTTATTCTGGCTTTAAAAATGAATGGCGAATATATGCGCATTCGCGACAAGGGGCCTTTATTTATTGTCTATCCGTACGATAGCAGCCCCGATTTACAGAATCAGATCTATTATTCCCGTTCGGCATGGCAAGTTTCAAAAATTATCATTGAGTAAGGGTTTGATCTTGAATCGAATACTTACTGCCATTATTTTGTCGCTTTTCATCATCACCGGATACATTACCTATCTGGTGCATGAGCGTCAGAGTGAGTTGCAAAAATTAACCCGCTATACCGACTCCTGGTCAGTCGCGCAGATGGTTTCCGAATATATGCGGCTGGAGTCGAGTTTAAGCGGCTTTGCGCTCGGTGTTGATAGCATCGATCGCGATGAGGTTCGCCTGCGTCTGGAGATCATGTTGAGCCAGATTGAGCTGCTGGAGCAGGGCGATCTGGGCAATTTTATTCGCAAAGATACCCGGCGCCAGGCCACCGTCGATAGTTTGATTCATATCTTGCATCAGCTCGACGAGCAGCTGGATACCATGACGCCTGCGCAGATCAAGCCGGTGTTGCGGGCGATGAACGCGCTTGATGGGCCGATGACCTCAATCGCCTCAACGTCGCTGGCGCAGGATATCGACATTGTTAATCTGACTCACGATAAAATACAAAATCTGTATTATATCTATTCAATCATCTCGATCCTGCTGATTATTATGTGTATTTCGTTGGGATTGCTGATGCTTCGCCAGAATAACAACCTGCGTCGCGCCCACGTGCGTATGAAGCTGCTGGCCAACGATCTGCAGGCCTCAAAAGAGAAGCTGCAGGTGCAAAACCGTCGCCTGCAATATGATGCGTACCATGATTCATTGACCGGCATGCCTAATCGGCTCTCTTTCTGGCAAAAGCTGCAGGAGATCGTTAATCAGGTCAGGCCTTATCACGGTTCCGCGGTGGTGATGCTGTTTGACCTCGATAATTTTAAAGACGTGAATGATTCGCTGGGCCACGATGCCGGGGATAAACTGCTGCAGGAGCTGGCCAGCCGTCTCTCTTTCTTCCGTAAAACGTCTGAAACGCTCTACCGCCTGGGGGGCGATGAGTTTGCGCTTGTCTCCTGTGATTTGAGTGAAGAGATGGCGCTGGAACGGGCGCATATCATTCGGGAAAAGATCAGTCAGCCGTATCAAATTTATGACTCGCTGATCAATATCGGCGCCTGTATCGGCATCGTGATATCCGATCGGGAGAGCCGTAGCGATTATTTATACAAATGTGCCGATCTTGCGCTGTACGAGGCGAAAAAAGAGGAATCCGGGACGGTAAAAATCTTCCGCCCGGGCATGCTGCAGCGTCTGCAGGAGAATAAATCCTTTGAGGACGATCTGCTGCAGGCTCTGGATAATGGCGAGTTCCAGGTCTATTACCAGCCGATAGCCGATACGGTCAGCGGTGAAATCTATGGTTATGAAGCGCTGGTGCGCTGGTTCCATCCGCTGCGCGGCGTGGTGCCGCCAACCACCTTCATCCCGGTTGCTGAAAAGACGGGGATGATCAACCCCCTCGGCGAGTGGGTGCTCAGGACCGCTTGTGAGGAAGCGGCCAGCTGGTCTTCACCGCTTAAGGTTTCGGTTAACGTATCGCCTGTTCAGTTGATTAACAGTTCGCTGACCGAGATGATCGTCTCAGTCCTGAAAAAAACCGGCCTCGATCCGCATCGCCTGGAACTGGAAATTACCGAGTCGGATATGTTTAACGAAAACACCCGTTCCTTAGAAATTCTCAGCCAGCTCCGGGAACTGGGCATACAAATTTCCATCGATGATTTCGGTACCGGCTACTCGTCACTGTCGCGCCTCAGCTATTTCCCCTTTGATAAGATAAAAATCGACCGCTCATTTGTGATTAATATCCCGATGCAGAAAGACGATCTCGATATTGTCCGCCTGATTATCAGCATGGGGAAAAGTTTACATATGCGCATTGTCGCCGAAGGGGTCGAGACGGAAGAGCAGTTAGCTTCTTTACGGCAATTAGGCTGCGATTTGGTCCAGGGTTATCTGATTGGTAAACCTGGCCCGCTGAATAGATCGACACCGCGATAATTCTCTTCTCTTAATTATGGTGGTTCTGAATTTTAGAACCGCCATTTTTATATTTAAACCAAATTAACCCTTATTGAGTATAAATAGGGGTAGGCAGCGAGAAAACAAAAAAATAATACCCTTAGCGATTAAAAGGGGTATATCATATGCAACATATTTTCCCGTTCCAGACCGCGTTCATTCTTGCGGAAAGAGAGGCAGAATCATGCAGCGAATCATTATTCCCACCCATTACGTGCATACCCGTACGACGCCGCTGTGGACGAAAGAGACGGCGCCAGCATCAATCTGGCGGCGGCATCTCGATGCCGGTACCCGGCAGGGCGTGTATCCCCGTCTGGCGGTGATGCAGGGAGCGATACGTTATTATGGTTATGCCGATGAGACCAGCCCGAACCCGGTTGAAACGATGACCATTGCCGCCGGCCAGTTTGCCGTTTTCCCGGCGGAGAAGTGGCACCGGATCGAAGCCTTAACCGACGATACGGTATTTAATGTTGATTTCTATGTTGATCCTACGATTCTGCTAGAGGGATGAAACTGAACTTATGCACAGTGAAAATAAAGGTTATTCATTAGCCCTGGTTAATGGCAACAATAATGAGAAACAAGAGAAAGTCTATCTGAAACCGATGGCGCTTTATATTCCCGATATTGCCGTGCAGGCAGTGGCCGAACTTATTGCCGGGCTGTCAGCGGATCGCGCGTCGGGCGACGGTTTACTGCTGTCGGTCACCAATAATAATAATGGCGTCTCGGTGGATAAAGCGTTTGCCGCCCTGAGCGAACTCCAGGATCCGCTTATCGCCGCCGACGCGGTCAAAGATCTGGTGAATATTGTTCGCGGTTATGAATCAGATGAAGAGACCAACGTCTGCGGCTGGTAGCCACGGCATCGACAAATCAGGCAGGCATCACCCGGTGTCTGTCTTATCTCTCCCGTTCTCATCTTTCATCCCTCCATACATCCGTACATTCCGGATCGGCCAATGCGGCTTCATGCGCCGTATGAGCTAATCCATTCCCCAGTTCCCCAGTCACTGAACATCCCGCGTTTGCTCTCTGCGACATACCCGATTAGACCGCAACAAGCTCGGTTGGGCCCGGATACGGCGGATCCATTGGCATCCTGACCCGCGGCGTAGCAAAGATCGACATCTCTCTTCGTTCCATGTTTTGAGATCATAATCACAGACAGCCCTGTATTGCGCGGTATATTTAGGTAATCGATTACCTAAAATTTAAAAATCATGAAGAATAAGTTATTAATTAAAGATGTGGCTAAGATGGCGGGGGTGTCGACGGCGACGATTTCCCGTTTTCTTAATGGGAAATACCATTCTATGAGCGAAGCGACTCGCCATCATATCGCCAGCACGATCGAGAAAATCGGATATCAACCAAACAATATCGCCCGCTCACTCAGAAGCCAGCAAAGTAAAACTATTGCGGTGATTATGGCTGATATTTTTAATCCATACTCGATGGATGTTCTGCGGGGAATCGAAGAGTTCTGCTCTCTTGAAGGTTATAAGATTTTCATCTGCGATGCGAAAAATTCAGGAAGCAGGGAACGTAATTATATTGAAGAGATGATTAGTCGTGGCGTTGATGGCATTATTATCAATACTACGGGTGAAAACGATCTGTTTATCAAGGGTGTTTCGTTAGAGCATCCTGTTGTTTTAATTGGTCGAAAGATTAAAGGCAGCAATATCAGCAGCGTAGTCGCAGATAACGCTCAGGGTATTCAGCTGGCGCTTGAGCATCTTTTAAATACAGGTTGTCGGCGAGTCAGTTACCTGACACCAGCGCCAGGGAATGTTTCTCCACGAATAGAACGAATCGAAAATTTCGCGACTTTTTCCGCCCTGCGTGCCTTTTCTCATATTACATTTGAATGTATCAGGTTCGAGAGGGTCGATCGTGAACATGTGCTGAACGTAATGCAAAAGCTGGTGGTTAACTCAACAAAAGATCACGCCATCATTACCGGTAACGGGCAGCTGTCGCTGTTCGTTGTACAAGCCGCCAGAGCCTTAGGTAAGTCTATTCCTGAGGACTTTTCCTTAATTGGTTTTGACGAAACTGAGTGGTCAGAAATACTGAAGAATCCACTTACGGTTGTTGCCCAGCCGACCTATGAAATTGGCTGTACTGCCGCTAAAAATATAATAAAAACCTTGCGCAATGAACATGGCAACGATGATCCGACAACCACTCTCCTGCCATTTTCACTGATTGTCAGGGATACCGCCTGACGGAAGAGAGGATATTATGAAAATTAGCGCTATCAAAACTCGTGTCATCACCGATGCGCTGTCAGAGCAATTTGGCATGTCGCAATGGTTCTGGAATAAAAGAGCGATATGCGTGGTTGAAGTTGAAACCGATGCCGGCATCAGCGGTTGGGGCGAGTGTTTTGGTCCGGCCCAGGCAAATGCCGCCTTGATCAATGAGCTATTTATTCCGTTGCTGACCGGGCGCAACCCGCTACAGCGCCGTGTTTTATGGGAAGAGATGTATAACCGTACCCGCGAATTTGGTCGCAAAGGTATCGCCATTACCGCTTTGTCGGGGATTGACATCGCGCTATGGGATATTTTTGGCAAAGTTACCGGAAAACCGATTGCCGAACTATTGGGCGGTGATATTGATACGCAGATTATTGCATATGCTTCCAGTTTTTATTATTCCCCGAATGATAACCTGCGGCAAATTGCAATTGATGCTAACCGCGGACTGTCGGAAGGATATCAGCATTTTAAAATGAAAGTGGGGGCGCTGTCTCTCGCGGAAGATATTCAGCGCGTTGCCAGAGTTCGCGAATTAATTGGCCCTGAGGCCACGTTGGCCGTTGATGCTAACCGTGCCTATACCACGCATGAAGCGCTGAAATTCGCGCATGCTATCGAGAAATACGACATCAGCTGGTTTGAAGAACCAATACTCCCTGATGATACGACGGCATATCACCAGCTCAAGTTACAATTTCCGATGAAGCTTGCCGCCGGGGAGTCTGAATTCACCCGCTTTGGCTTCCGTCGTTTCCTCGAAGCGGACTGCGTGGATATTTCCCAGCCTGATGTTGCCGCCTGCGGCGGTATCAGCGAAATCCTCAATATTGCTGCACTTTCAACCACCTATGGCGTGGAGTGTTATCCGCACCAGTGGGGATCGGGGATCTCTCTTGCGGCCACGTTGCACGTTATGGCGTCGCTACCGATCGCAGTACCGCGTATGGCGAAAGAACCCGCCAGACTGGAACTCGACCGGGCGCCTAATATTTTCCGCGACCAGTTAACCAATCTCAATATTGGGCCGGTAATGACGGTGCCTGATAAACCAGGGCTGGGCATCGAGGTCGACCTTGAAATGCTTGACCATTTTTCTATCCACTAAAAGGTAGAGAACAATGTTTAAATCGAAATGGTTCAGAATTGGCTTTACGCTAATGGTTGGTCTGTTCGTCGCCTACCTTGATCGTTCAAATCTCTCTATCGCATTGCCAGGCATGGAGGAAACGCTGGGTATTGATGGCGCTGCAACAAAAAGTCTGGCGCTTACCGGGTTTCTGATTGGCTACGCGCTGGCGAATTTCTTCGGTGGTTTTTTGACAAATCGCCTGAATCCTAAAATCACCATCGTGACCATGGTGTTATTGTGGTCTATCGTGCAAATCATGACGGCGTGGATTTCCTCGGCGGCGTTGCTGATAGCGTTTCGCATTATTCTGGGTATTGCCGAGGGGATTTACTGGCCACAGCAGTTCCGCTTCGCCAGAGCCTGGTTTAATAAAGACGAAATAACGCGCGGCACTAACCTGATTCAATTCTACGGGCAGTTCCTGGCGCTCACTCTGGGTTTCATCATCCTGACTCCGATCTTCGATCATCTGGGCTGGCAATGGGTGTTCTACATTACCGGCGGGATGGGCGTCTTTATTGTGGTTCCGATGTTCCTCGCGTTCCTGAAAAACAGCCCGGATAAAACAAGTTCAGCGGATGAACCTGAGGTGGCAGCGGAAGTCGCGGGGGGAAAAATTAGCTTCCGCGATCTCGGCGGCGCGCCATTCCTGCTGCTGGTATTCAGCTATTTTGCTAACGGGATGCTGTTCTGGGGGATCACGCTGTTTATGCCGATGGTCATGCTTTCACTGGGGTTCAGCGGTTTTTCGCAGGGGGCGGCGAGCGCGCTACCTTATTTCTTCGCCATTCTGCTGGCAATCCCCGTCTCGTGGTACAGCGATAAAACACAAAAACGGGGATTAATTGCCGCCTGCGGGCTTGGCTCCGGGGGGCTGTTTTTAATCGCGCTGCCATTTATCGACAGTCCGGCAGGTAAGCTGGCGCTGATTACCTTGTCCATTGCCTGGTTTACCAGCTGCTATACCACGAATATCTGGTCGATCATTACCTCCAGCGTGAAAAAATCGGCGGTGGGGCCCGCTGCCGGAGTCATCAACGGTATTGGCGCGGGTCTGGGCGGGACTACCGCGGGGTTTATCGTTCAGTATCTACAATCCTGGAGTGGATCTTATGTCCCCGGTTTTACCGTGTTGGGGGGCGTCGCGATTGTGGGGGGCTTCTGCGTATACGCCTACAGCCGAATTATCGCCGCGCGGCCGATGACTTTGTAATTGCGTAAAAGGTCAACGGCCGCCGCGGCCGCCGTTGACCTACGTTCAGGAAACGCCTGGCTAGTCGACAGGTGAATAATGACGTCTTACTCTCTGCCAGCAGGCGCAAATACCGACTCTGCAGGAGCCGCGTAACCTGCCACGATTCCCCGCCGCGCACTCAGACGATAATAAATGGCAAACGATCTTATTTAGCGGCGGAGATCCTTCACTATCCCGTCACTGGTTGTAAATTACAATTATTGTAACTAACTGGTTGGTTATGTGATGGCGATCGTATTTACCCAACATATTCATTTCTATAATGCTTTGTTGAGCATATTGCTGCTTAAATTATTTGGGTTTAACGTTTTTCCGGCAAAACTACTGAGGTCACCGAGATGAATCAACCCGACAGCCGTAAACTGTCCCTCAATACCGCCACGGTGCGGCAGAAATGGAAACTCGATCAGATCATTGAAGGGTGCGCCCGGCATGAGATCCGCGGTATTGCGCCATGGCGGGATCAGGTGCAGGCGCTGGGGTTAAAAGAGTCTGCGCGTCTTATTCGCCATCATGACCTGACGCTGAGCGGCTATTGCCGCGGCGGGATGTTTCCCGCTAGCACCCCGGAGGAACGCCGGGAGAAAGCGCTGGATAACCGACGGGCGGTGGACGAAGCGCTGGAGCTTGGCGCTCCCTGTCTGGTGCTGGTGGTCGGGGGGTTGCCTGCGGGGTCGAAAGATTTACCCGCCGCCAGGCGGCAGGTGCGCGATGGCCTGAGCGAGCTGCTGGACTATGCGCGCCCGCTCGGCATGCCGCTGGCGATCGAGCCCCTGCATCCGATGTACGCCGCCGAACGCGCCTGCGTGAATACTCTGGCGCAGGCCAACGATCTGTGCGACGAATTAGGTGACGAGGGGCTGGGGATTGCAGTGGATCTCTATCATACCTGGTGGGATCCGCAGTTTCAGCAGCAGATCGAACGGGCAGGCGTGGCGCGGCTGCTGGCTTTTCATATTTGCGACTGGCTGGTGCCGACGGCGGATATGTTGCTGGATCGCGGCATGATGGGGGACGGAGTCATCGATATCCGCAGCCATCGCCAGGCGATCGAGGCTCTGGGCTATACGGGTCTTCATGAAGTCGAGATTTTTTCCCGGAATAACTGGTGGCAGCGGGATCCGGATGAGGTACTTACCATCTGTAAACAACGCCACCGCGAATTCGGCTAGAAAGTGATTTTCCCAGAGACGGTCGCTCTGGGAAATGGCTGTCGCCCCGCAATGCTCAGAGGCCGTAAACCTTCAGTAGACTTTGCATCCGCAGGGTGGCCAGCTGCGGGTCTTGCAGCAGACCGGCCCGATCGGCCAGGCGGAAAATCTCGGCATAGTGGCTAATCTCACGCGCGGCCTGCATCCCGCCGGCCATTGCGAAATGATTCTGGTGGCCGTTAAGCCAGGCCAGAAACACAATTCCCGCTTTGTAATATTGCGTCGGCGCCTTAAAGATTTCCCGCGACAGGGCAACGGTGGGGTTCATCAGGCGGTAGTATTCCCCGCGATTGCCCTGCGCCAGTTCATTGAGCGCCGTCGCGGCTACCGGGGCGATAGCGTCAAAAATACCTAACAGCGCATGTGAGTAATAGCCATCCTCTCCCTCAATCAGCTCGGGATAGTTGAAATCGTCGCCGGTGTACATTTTCACCTGCGACGGCAGGCGCTTGCGGAAGGCGACCTCTTTCTCTTTACTTAGCAGCGAAATCTTAATGCCTTCCACTTTATCGACGTTGCTGGCGATGATCTCGAGCACGGTATCGGCAGCGGCGGCAAAATCCGTCGTTCCCCAGTAGCCGCTCAGCGCCGGATCAAACATCTCTCCCAGCCAGTGGAGAATAATTTTACCCTGGCTCTGTTCAAGCAGGCGGTTATAGACGGCAAGATAATCCTGCGGCGTTTTTGCCACTTTGGCTAAAGCCCGGCTGGCCATCAGGATGATTTTCCCGTCATGCTGTTCAACCAGTTCCATCTGCTCTTCATAGGCCGCGATAACCTGTGCCAGCGTGGTGGCGTGAGCCGCCTCCAGCTGATCGGTACCCACGCCGGCGGCAAGGTCGGCGCCCGGTACGCTTCGCGCCTCTTGCAGCGAACGAACGATCAGCTCTTTGGCAATCTCCCAGCTTACCCCCATCCCGCGCTGCGCGGTGTCCATCGCTTCCGCAATATTGAACCCCAGACGCCAGAGATGATGGCGATAGGCCAGCGTCGCGTCCCAGTCAATGCGCGGGTTGTTCAGCCAGTCCGCCCCCTGATGCTGCGGGTCGATCACCACGTGCGCGGCGGCATAGGCGATACGGTTAAACGCGGGCGTGATAAGCGTAGGGCGTTCTTCTGTCGTCACCAGCTGATAATCGGTGATAGTCCCTTGTGGGGTAGGCAGGTGAATGTTAAACATGCTGACTCCTTAGTTAAGTATCTATTTAGTTACTTTTAGGTGTACTTTTTGCCCGCGAAAAAGTCAAGATCCTCACGGCTAAAGTGATAAGCCGGACGGCTTCTGTTGATCGGGAGGCCGCCTTTACCTGCGATATTTGTCGCACAGTTAACAACAATTCTTTAACCGGATTGACAACAATATCTATCCATTGTAGTAACTATCTGGTTATTTAATTAATGTGTTCAGATGTCGTAAAAAAACCGACGGCATGACTAATAGCTGGCAGGAGGATGACCATGTATTTGACTGAAACCCATCAACAGATCCGCGAGATGACCCGTAAGTTTGCCGACGAAGTGATTCGTCCCCAGGCGGAGGAGCTGGACAGAGAAGAGCGCTTTGCCGCAGAGATCTATCAACAAATGGGGGAACTGGGGCTGTTCGGCATTACCGTTCCGGAAGAGTACGGCGGCGTCGGACTGGATGCGGTGGCTTACGCCGTGGTGATGGAAGAACTGTCGCGTGGCTATGCTTCCATTGCCGATCAGTGCGGGCTGGTGGAGCTGCTGGGAACGCTGCTGTCGCAATACGGCAATGACGCCCAGCGTGCGCAATGGCTGCCGGGGTTGCTGAACGCGTCGCTGAAAGGGGCCTACTGCATTACTGAAGCCGGGGCCGGTTCCGACGTATCAGGGATTAAAACTACCGCTACCCGCACTGAAGAAGGCTGGGTGCTGAACGGAAGTAAGCTGTGGATCCACAATGCGCCGGTCGCCGATGTGGCCTTTGTGCTGGCGCGTACCGATAAAGAAGCCGGTCACCGCGGCATGAGTATTTTTATTGTCGATTGCTCTCGCGACGGCGTCTCCCGCGGCCCGAAAGAACACAAAATGGGCCAGCGTTCATCCCAGGTGGGCGAACTGCACTTCAACCAGGTCAGGCTGCCGGCGCAAGCGCTGCTGGGGCCAGAAAACCGCGGCTTCCATATTATGATGAGCGTGTTGAATAAAGGGCGGGTGGGGATCGGTGCACTGGCGGTAGGTATTGCCCGGGCCGGGCTGGAAGCGGCGATCGAATATGCGAAACAGCGCGAACAGTTCGGCAAACCGATTGCTGATTTCCAGGGCGTGCAGTTTATGCTGGCGGATATCGCCAGGGACACCGAGGCTGCTCGCCTGCTGGTACATAGCGCGGCCTATAAAATTGACACCGATGCGCCGGATACTTCGATTGCCTGCTCGATGGCGAAATGTTTTGCCGGCGATGTCGCGGTGCAGCACAGCGGCAATGCGGTGCAAATTTTTGGCGGCGGCGGCTATATCCGCGGCGTGGAAGTGGAGCGCCTGTACCGCGATGCCAAGATAACCCAAATCTATGAAGGTACTAACCAGATTCAGCGCATGATTATCGGCCGCAATTTGCTGGCGTAAACCCCGATTACCCGGCAGAACAGGCACCCCAGGCGGGGTGCTTTTTTTTGGGGCCTGTAACCGGGGTAGGGGCAGGGAAGGGGGGAACGCAGGCAAAGAAAACCCCGGCGTTGCCGGGGGGATAACACATCACATATTCGGGTAGTTGGGGCCGCTGCCCCCTTCGGGTACCGTCCAGACGATGTTCTGGAAGGGATCTTTGATGTCGCAGGTTTTACAGTGCACGCAGTTCTGCGCGTTGATCTGTAATCTGCTCTTCCCCTCTAAGGCGATAATTTCATAAACGCCCGCCGGGCAGTACCGCTGCGCCGGTTCAGCAAAACGCGGTAGCGTTTCCCGTATCGGTAGTTCGGGGTCTTTTAGCCTGAGGTGACAGGGCTGATCTTCATCGTGCGATGTATTCGCCAGATACACGGAAGAGGGCTTATCAAAGCTCAGCCGGTTATCCGGCTTCGGATAGTTGACCGGCGTACTTTGTTCGGCTGTACGCAGCTGCAGATGATCCGCCTTGCGGTCGTGCAGAGTGAACGGCAGTTTGCCTTTAAACCAGTTCTGATCGATATAGTTTAATGCGCCACCTGCCAGCGTACCAAAACGGTGCAGCAGCGGACCAAAGTTGCGCGACTGGCGCAGCTCTTCGCCCAACCATGATTCGCTAAACGCCTGCGCGAAATCATCAAGGTCCCGTTTTTCATCCGGGGTTTGTATCAGCGCCCGATAGACCGATTCAGCGGCCAGCATGCCGCTTTTCATCGCCGTGTGGCTACCTTTAATTTTGGCGAAGTTGAGCGTTCCCGCGTCGCAGCCAATCAGCAGCCCGCCGGGAAAGTGCATTTTGGGTAACGCATTCATACCCCCTTTGGTGATGGCGCGCGCGCCGTAGGAGAGGCGTTTCCCACCGCTCAGGGTTTCACTAAAGGCCGGGTGGTGCTTCAGGCGTTGAAACTCATCGAACGGACTTAAATAAGGGTTGCGATAGTTGAGATCGACTATCAATCCAACCACGGCCTGATTATTTTCCGTATGGTAGAGAAAACTCCCCCCCGACGCGCCTTCGCTAAGCGGCCAGCCCGAGGCGTGGATGACCTGACCGGGCCGGCTTTTTTCCGGGGCGATCTCCCACAGTTCTTTAATACCCAGCGCGTAGTGCTGCGGATCGCGGCCGGCGTCGAGCTGATAATGGGCGATCAGCTGTTTGCCGAGGTGGCCGCGGCAGCCTTCGGCGAAAAGCGTATATTTCGCCAGCAGGTTCATGCCCGGCGTAAAACCGGGCTTCTCTTCCCCCTGCGCGTTAATGCCCATATCACCGGTGGTGATGCCGGCGACGGCGCCTGCATCGTCATACAGGATGCTGGCGGCGGCGAAGCCGGGGAAAATATCCACCCCCAGCGACTCTGCCTGGCGGGCAAGCCAGCGGCAAAAATCCCCCAGACTGATGACATAATTACCTGCGTTATGCATCGGGGCAGGGATAAAGGCCGCCGGGATCTTCCACGCTTTTTCGCCATTGCGCAGCAGCAATAGCTCATCTTGCGTCACAGGCGTATTCAGCGGCGCGCCAAGGGACTGCCAGTCGGGAAAGAGCTCATTGAGCGCCCGGGGTTCGAACAGGGCTCCGGAAAGAATATGCGCGCCAACCTCAGCCCCTTTTTCAATCACGCAAACGCTCAGCTGACGTTGTTCCTGCTGCGCCATCTGCATCAGCCGGCAGGCCGCCGACAGCCCGGCGGGACCCCCACCGACAATGAGGACGTCAAATTCCATCGTTTCACGTTCCACCGTAACCTCCATCTTTCGTTGCCTGCCCCTTGCGCATCAGAGTTTCGCCACCAGCTGCGGCACAATCTCGAACAGATCGCCCACCAGGCTGTAGTCGGCGATTTTGAAAATTGGCGCTTCTTCATCGCTGTTGATCGCCACGATGACTTTGGCATTGCTCATCCCCGCCAGGTGCTGAATCGCGCCGGAAATACCCACCGCGATATACAGATCCGGCGCGACAATTTTACCGGTCTGCCCGACCTGCAGGTCATTGGCGACCATACCTGCGTCGACCGCCGCGCGCGATGCTCCGACGGCGCCGTGCAGTTTGTCGGCAAGCTGTTCGATCAGGGCAAAGTTTTCGCGACTACCCAGCGCACGGCCGCCGGAAACCACCACGCGGGCGGTAGCAAGCTGCGGGCGATCGGATTGCGCCAGCTCTTCATGAATAAAGCGGGATACCGGCTGGTGAGCGACGCCGTCCACCGGCTCAATCGGCGCGGCGGATTCGCTTTCTTGCGTCGCCGGGAAGCTGGAGGCGCGCAGGGTCATGATCACCAGGGGGTCGAGACTCTCGACGGTGGCGATTGCGCTGCCCGCATAAATGGGACGTTTGAAGACCCTGGGGCTGACCACCGCAACCACATCGGAGATTTGCGCGACGTCGGCGAGGGCGGCCACGCGCGGCAGGATGTTTTTGCCGTTTGAACCGGCGACGGCGAGGATATGGCTGTAACTCTCGCGAAGCGAGAAGATCAGCGCGGCGACGTTTTCGGCCAGCTGATTTTTACAGGCGCGATCGTCGGCCAGCAGCACCTTCGCCACCCCCGCAATGCGCGCCGCCTGTTCCGCCACCGCGCGGCAGTTTTCGCCCGCCACCAGCAGGGTCACCTCGCCACCCAGCTCCCGGGCGGCGCTGACCGCGTTTCTGGTCACCGCGTTGAGCTGGTTATTGTCATGTTCGACAAGGAGTAAAGTAGCCATATCAAATCACCTTCGCTTCGTTTTTCAGCTTGTTCAACAGTTCATCCACGCTCCCGACACGCACGCCGGCTTCGCGTACCGGCGGCGTCTCGACCTTTAACAGCGTCGTGTGCGGGCGTAATTCAAGGCCAAACTCCGCCACCGGCAGGATGCTGAGCGGTTTCTTTTTGGCCTTCATCATGTTGGGCAGGGAGGTATAGCGCGGCTGGTTCAGGCGCAGGTCGGTAGTGACCACTGCCGGCAGCGTCAGCGACACGGTCTGCAGGCCGCCGTCAATTTCACGGGTGACGATGGCCTGACCATTCTCAACGCGCAGCTCGGCGGCAAAGGTTCCCTGCGGATAACCGCACAGCGCGGCGAGCATTTGTCCGGTCTGGTTATTGTCGCCATCGATGGACTGTTTACCCATCAGGATTAACGACGGCTGCTCCTGTTCGACGACTTTTGCCAGCAGCTTTGCCAGATTGAGCGGTTCGAGGGGCTGGTCGGTCACGATCAGTAATCCACGGTCGGCCCCCATCGCCAGCGCGCTGCGCAGCTGTTCCTGGGCCGCTTCTTCACCGATGCTCACCACCACAATCTCACTGGCGATGCCGAGCTCTTTCAGGCGAATGGCTTCTTCAACGGCAATTTCACAGAACGGGTTGAGCGCCATTTTCGCGTTGGTCAGATCAACCTGGCTGCCATCGTTTTTTACGCGGATTTTGACGTTATGATCGACAACGCGTTTAACGGGGACGAGAACTTTCATCGTTACCTCTCGGGATGTTTACATGTCTTTCTTGCTTTAAGTAAATAACTATTTAGTTATTTATTCAACCGATTTTTGCCCATGAAAACGAACATGGGCAGTAATTTGTGATCAGTTCGACGCGATAATCAGATCGCTGGCTTTTTCGGCGATCATAATGGTGGGCGCGTTGGTGTTGGAGCTGACCAGATCGGGCATCACCGATGAGTCCACCACGCGTAGCCCTTCAATACCGCGAACACGTAATTGGCTATCGACCACCGACATCTCGTCGACGCCCATTTTGCAGGTGCCTACCGGGTGATAGCAGGTGCGCGCAAACTGGCGGATGTAGTTTTCCAGATCTTTATCGCTTTGCGCCTCGCCTCCCGGCATATGCTCGCGGCGAATATAGGGGGCGAAGGCGCTTTGCTGCATGATATCGCGCATCAGTTTGCAGCCTTCGATCGTCATTTTCAGATCGTAAGGATCGCTGAGGTAGTTGGGGTCGATAAGCGGGGCATCGCTGGCGTTTGCCGAGCGTAAAGAGACCCGGCCGCGACTGCGCGGACGCAGGAAATAGCTGTTAATGGTCACGCCGGAGCCGGAGGGCACCGGTTCGATACCGGCTTCCACCCCGGCGCCCGCCAGGAAGTGTATTTGTGTATCCGGATTGGCAGACTGCTTATCGACATACCAGAACGCGCCGCCTTCGACGATGTTTGAACACACCGGGCCTTTGCGGAACAGCAGATACTCCAGCCCGGCCCACAGCATCCAGTGCGTTTTCTTGTACTTGTCATAGCTCAGCGCGTTGCCGAGCTCAAAGATCAGGTCGATACCCAGGTGGTCCTGCAGGTTTTCCCCGACGCCCGGAAGATCGGCTATGACCGGAATGCCTTGTTTGCTCAGCTCAGCGGCTGCGCCAATCCCGGAAAGCTGCAGCAGTTTAGGGGAGCCAATCGCCCCGGCGCTGACGATGACTTCACGGCTGGCGTGCAGCCGCTGCGATTTGCCATCCTGATAAATCTCCACGCCAACGGCGCGCTGATTATCGATAAGCAACCGGGAAATAGAGCAGCCGGTCTTAATGGTGAGGTTGTTGCGCTGGCCTGCCTCTTTCAGATAGGCCACCGCCGCAGAACAGCGGCGGGCGTTGCGCGTGGTGGTCTGATACAGACCGCAGCCGGCCTGGGTGGCGCCGTTGAAGTCCGGGTTGTACGGCAGCCCCGCCTGCTGGCAGGCTTTACTGAAGGTTTTACTCATCAGATTGGCGCCGATCGGACTGGAGACGCCGAGCGGGCCGCCGACGCCGTGCCAGGCGTCGGAAAAGGTGTCGTTATCTTCAGATTTAATAAAATAGGGCTGAATATCGGCAAATGACCAACCGTCGCAACCTTTTTCTGTCGCCCAGCGGTCATAGTCCGCTGGCGTGCCGCGGGTAAACACTTCGGCGTTGATAGAGCTACCGCCGCCCAGTACCCGCCCCTGGGCAAACAGCAGCTCGCGGTTGCCGAGCTGGGGTTGAGGCACGGTTTTATAGCCCCAGGTCAGCGGCCCGGCGGTGAGTTTGCTAAAACCGACCGGTAAATGGATATAGGGGTTGCTGTCCTTCGGGCCTGCCTCAACCAGCAGCACTTTACAGTCGGCGTTTTCGCTTAAGCGCGATGCAAGGACGCTGCCCGCCGAACCGCCGCCAATAATAATGTAGTCGTACATGTCTGATCCTCTGCCCAAAAATCACTCAGCGAGCCATTTAGCGCGCTTGCCCAACTGGATATGTACGGATTTAATTTCGGTGTATTCATCCAGACCATAGCTGCCGCTTTCGCGCCCGATGCCGGACTGTTTAAATCCGCCGGAAGGCAGTTCCGGGCCGCCGGCGATAGTGGTGTTTACCCACAGTCTGCCCGCTTTCAGATCGCGGAATCCCTGGACCGCCTTATCCAGGTTCGAAGTCCAGATGCTGGCCGCCAGCCCGTAGCAGGTATCGTTGGCGATGCCGATCGCCTCTTCATAGCTGTCGAAGGGGGTGACGCAGAGCACCGGGCCGAAGATCTCTTCGCGGAAAATGGTCATTTCCGGGGTTACATCGTCGAAAATGGTGGGTTCGATAAACAGTCCATTATCGGTGGAAACCGCATGGCCGCCGGTGAGCAGGGTCGCACCCTCATTTTTTCCCTGTTCGATATAACCGAGCACGGTCTGATAGTGTTTCTCAGTAATAATCGCGCCAATCTGGGTGTTTTCATTCAGCGGATCGCCGCTGAGTACTTTCTGCGCGCGTTCAACCAGCTTCTGGCAGAAATCTTTATGGATAGAACGCTCCACCAGCAAACGGCTGCCGCTGACGCAGCACTGCCCGCTATTGAACAGAAAGCCAAACAGCGTACCGTCCAGCGCGGCGTCAATATCGGCGTCGGCGAAAACCACCTGCGGGTTCTTACCGCCCAGCTCCAGCCCAAGACGTTTAATATTGTTTGCCGACGCGTGCAGCGCCATCTGGCCGACGGCGGTGGAGCCGGTGAAGGAGACCATATCGATGTCGGCATGCTCGGTAATCCGCTGGCCGACGAGCGAACCGCTGCCGGTGACAACGTTAAATACGCCGTCGGGCAGACCCGCCTCTTTCAGGATCCCGGCCAGCAGCAGAGTCGTACCGGACGTGATCTCAGCGGCTTTCGCCACCAGCGTACAGCCGGCGGCCAGAATATAGGGGTAGCGTTCTGCGCCAATAAAGAAAGGGAAGTTCCACGGCGTGATAACGCCGACGACACCGATAGGTTCGCGGGTCACCAGGCCCAGCATGCTGTCGCCGAGGTTATTAAAACTGTCGCCATTGACGCTGCGCGCCAGACCGGCGGCATATTCCCAGATATCGGCCGCGCCCTGGATCTCACCGCGCGACTGGGCGATGGGTTTGCCGGTTTCCAGCGTTTCCAGCAGCGCCAGCTCCGCCAGGTTCTCGCGAATGAGCTGGGCGGTTTTCAGCAATACCGCCGCGCGCGCCGCACCGCTAATGCGTGACCATTTCCCTGAATCAAAGGCGTCTCTGGCCGCCTTTACCGCGTCATCAACGTCTTCAGCG
The DNA here is from genome assembly GCF_044900465.1 of Klebsiella sp. NPDC088457. Lineage (NCBI taxonomy): Bacteria > Pseudomonadati > Pseudomonadota > Gammaproteobacteria > Enterobacterales > Enterobacteriaceae > Klebsiella > Klebsiella sp. NPDC088457. The sequence goes on from NZ_JBJDNH010000030.1 coordinate 36,821, forward strand.
GTGCCTGCCGGGTAAGTGCTAACGACAATATCGTGGGCCGGGCTTTTACGGACAAAACTTTCGCTGCTGTGACCCGTGGTCCACTTGCCATTGATGAACATCTGAAATTGCCGTGCTTTTTCAGGCAGCAAAGGGTGGTTAACGTCTACAGGGTGAAATGTATTACTCATAATCCTCTTTCCCATCGTTCATAGCCTTGCTTACCGGTCGGTAAGAGCCAGTGCGTGATCGTTGTCATCCTGCTGGCGCCTTTTTAACGCTGACAAGATGAGTTGGTTATGATTGCATTTAACTAAATGTTTTATAATGATAATATGTTATATATATAACTATATGGTTACATATATTAGCACGCTGTTTTGGGATTGAATAAGGAAACGCCAGCCCTTGTAATGAAATTGTTAAGCGGCTAGCAGAAAGGAGATTAGCGAAAAATTTTTCTTGATTTCCGCCAATGAGTAAGGGTTAATCATCAGCCAGATCCGCAACCAAAACGATGTAATGACTAAATCAGCTTCGGAAAAAACAGTACAGGTCCGTGACCCCATTGCGACACAGAATCGGATCCTGAAAGCCGCGAAACGAGAGTTTGCGCAAAAGGGACTCGGCGGCGCACGCATTGACGTTGTCGCTGAAAAGGCAAAGTCAAATAAGCGTATGATTTATCACTATTTTGGTAGCAAGGAACAGCTTTTTCAGAAAGTTGTCGAAGACTCCTATCTTGATATTCGCGCCGCGGAAAAAAAATTAAATCTCGAAAGTCTGGAACCGCAAGAAGCGGTTGAAACGCTGGTCAGGTTCACCTGGAACTACTACCTGAAAAACCCGGAGTTTCTGACACTGGTCAACAGCGAAAACCTGCATCGTGCCGTGCACCTGAAAAAATCGGTGGCGATTAAGTCGGCGCAGAAATCGATGGTCACCCTGATGGAAGGCATTCTTCAGCGCGGCGTGGAGCAGGGCGTATTCCGGGCCGGCGTTGATGCGGAACAGCTGGTGATTACCATCGCCGCGGTCAACTATTATTACTTCAATAACAAATATACCGGCGCCATTCTGTTCGATCGCAATTTCATGGATGCTGATTCCCTTCAGCAGCGCCTTGATTTCAACGTCGAAACGATAATGCGGATACTGCAGCCCTGATATCCGCATTGCGTTGCTTATTCAGAGAGAAACCACCGCGGGGCGATCGACTTTCGGGCAGAATTGCATACGCTGCAAAATATCCTGCTCGAGGTTAACCCCGCTGACAATCGCCGCCAGTTCCACCCCTTCTTCCGTCAGTTTGAAAATGGCGCGCTCCGTGACGTACAGCACTTCCTGCCCGCGTTTTATGGCTTCCGGCCCGCTGAAAGTGATATGGCGAACCTTTTGCACCAGCTTGGGAATTTGCCCATGAGACTCAATTTGTAAACGTTCACCCTGCTGACAAACCTGCAGGCCTTTCGCTTCGAAGGTGCCGCAGAAAACGACTTTTTTGGCCCCGCAGGTAATATCAATAAAGCCGCCCGGACCGACGATGGTATCGCCAAGCTGCGAAACGTTGACGTTGCCCTCGGCGTCCATTTCGCCCATGCCGAGGAAGGTGATATCCAGCCCGCCGCCGCAAAACAGATCGAACTGATCGAGCGAGCTGACAATGGCCTGCGGATATTTTGCCGCGCCAAACAGCGCCCCGTCGAGAAGCTGGCCGTTGTGAATACCTTGTTCCACCATCTGCCAGCAGGAGTCGACCAGCGATTTCTCGGCCATGGCGGAGATCCCGCCGGGGATGCCGAACCCGTAATTGACCCGCATATTCGGTTTCAGCTCCCGTACCGCCAGTCCCGAAATCAGGCGGCGAATACCTTCCGCTGGCGCATCGAGCGGGTGCTCGTCCGGCGGGGCCATCTGCCCGGAGATGGCCGGATCGTATTCGGCAAGGTAGCTCTGCCACTGCGCCGGGCATTCAACGATATGGTCGATCATCACACCGGGAACGGTGACCTTACGGGCCGGGACAAAGTGCTCCTGAACGGTGGATTTCACCTGCGCGATAACCATCCCGCCGTTGTTGTGCGCGGCCAGGGCCACGGCATAGGTATCCAGATCCGCGGGCTCTTCGCTGGTGGAGATATTCGCCGCGACGTCCGCCTGCGATCCGTGAATCACCGCGACATCCACTTTAAACGGTTTGTAATGCAGCCAGGTTTTACCGTCGAGTTCAATACTTGAAACGATATCTTCGCAGGTGATGTCATTGCATTTTCCACCGCTGATTAGCGGGTCGACAAAAGTCCCCAGCCCGACGCTGGAAATGACCCCCGGGCGCCCGGCGCCGCTTTCGCGATACAGCGTCATGATGATGCCGGTGGGTAAACAGTAGGCTTCGATCTCATTGTCGCGGGCCATTTTTTGCAGTTCGGACGACCACGACCAGTGCCCGCCGATGATCCGTTTGACCAGCCCCGGTATGGCCAGACGTCCAAGACCGGATCCTTTGCCGTTACCGATCCCTAACGCATGAATCAGGGTGAGATTCCGCGGATGTCCGGTTTCGCGGTAACGCGTCGCGATGGCCGCCATGACGTAATCTGACTCCAGCAGGCCGCCGCCGGAGCCGGTGAAGGCAACGGTGGAGTTGTCTTTGATCAAAGCAACAGCTTCTTCGACGCTTTTCAGTTTGCCATGCATTCTCGTTATCCTCGTTGAACTCAGTGCTAAAAAACTAACTAGTTAGTTACAATTACAGAAAATAAATGCCGGATCAATGTAATTAATGACGCTTTGTTATCCAGGTAACATTTTCACAACATTCATTTTGATATAACTATCCTGTTAGTTAATTAACTCATCAACTCCCAGGAGCACCGAGATGGTTCCATCACAGAAGAATGCGTTTGGTCGTACCGCTATTCAGGTCACCGCAATGGGCTACGGCGCCGCGCCAATCGGCAATATTTTTCGCCCCATCAGTGAACAAGAATCGGAGAACATGATCCGCCAGGCGTGGGACAGCGGTCTGCGCTATTTTGATACCGCGCCGATGTATGGCCATGGCCTGAGCGAAGCGCGGGTCGGCCACGGTTTGCGCTGGTATCCGCGCGATGAGTATGTGTTGTCCACCAAGGTCGGTCGCCTGTTGAAGCCGAAAAAACGCAGTGAAATTGATTCCGGGGTATGGGTTAATCCGCTGCCGTTTGAGGCGATCTTTGACTACTCCTATTCGGCAACCATGCGCTCGATCGAAGACAGTCTGCAGCGCATGGCGCTGGAGCATATCGATATCGCGTTTATTCACGATTGCGATTTTTATACCCACGGGGAGCAGCAGCCGCACTACTTTCGCCAGGCGATGGACGGCGCGTGGCGCGCGCTGGCGCAGCTGCGCGATGAAGGCGTGATTAAAGCGGTAGGGATGGGCGTCAATGAATGGCAGGTGTGCCATGCGGCGCTGCAGGAAGCCGACTTTGACTGCTTCCTGCTGGCCGGGCGCTATACGCTGCTGGAACAGGAGGCGTTAAAAGCGTTCCTGCCGCTGTGCGAAGAGCGCAATGCGGCGGTGGTGATCGGCGGGGGATTCAACAGCGGGATTCTGGCGACCGGGGCGGTTGAGAACGCGAAATATAACTACGGCCCGGCCAGCCAGGCGATTCTGCAAAAGGTCGGCAAAATTGAAAACGTCTGCCGCGATTATCACGTCAGTCTGCCGGCGGCTGCGCTACAGTTTGTCCTGGCTCATCCGGCGGTGCCGACGATTATTCCCGGCACCCGTACGGTGGCGCAGCTGGAGAACTGTCTGGAGTGGATCGCCGCCCCGATTCCGGATGAGTTCTGGCGTACGCTGCAACAACAGGGGCTGCTGGATGAAGGGGCGCCGACGCCGGCCGACCGCAAAGCCTGAGTGACGCGGGAAAGTAAAAAAGGTGCTCACCAGGAGCACCTTTTTTTATTCTGCCGTCTTATCCGCGCGGCTAAAATCTCACTCCTCGGCAATACGCAGCTGAATTTTCAGATGCTGCGGATGAGCGAGCAGAGTGGAGAAAACCTGCTGAATATCCTCCAGCGGGTGGACGGACTCGCAGAAAGGAGCGGTAATAAAACGTTGATGACTCAGCAGATGCAGCGCCTGGTGCATATCTTCTCCCATCCCGGCCACGCTGCCCTGAATCCTTTGCTCCTTTAAAATTATCTCCAGCGGTTTAATGGCTATCTCGGTTTCCGCATCGGTTAAGCCAAAGGCCAGCAGCCGTCCGCCGGGGCGCATAAACGTCAGCGCCTGTTTATACAGCGCAGGATGACCAACGCTTTCTATCACCACATCGGCGCCGCGTCCCTCCGTGAGCGCCTTGATCTGCTCCAGCGCGCCTTCGGGGTCGGTGATGACGCTGTCCGCTCCGCACTGTCTGGCGAGTTCGGCCCGCTGCGGATTCAGCTCTACGGCAATAATCGGCGCGGCGCCGAGCAAACGCGCCATCTGAATATGCATGTTGCCAACCGGGCCTGCGCCAATCACCACGACGGATTCAGCGACGCTGAGGCCAATTTTTTTACTGGCGCGCACCACGCAGGAGAACGGTTCGGCCAGGCAGGCTACGCTATCCGCAATCGCGTCGCCGAGCGGAATCACCAGGCGGGCCGGAATCGCCACGTACTGCGCGAACGCGCCGTGGGTATGAATGCCGAGCTGGCGGATCTCCGGGCAGTTCAGCAGTTCGTTCCGCCGGCAATAGTAGCAGTGGCCGCAGCCGATATTGATGTCGGCGACCACCCGCTGCCCCGGCGTCAGCGTCGAGACCTGGCGGCCAACGGCAACAATTTCCCCGCTGAACTCGTGGCCGGGAATTAGCGGCAGCTTATCCTGGGAGTAATGGCCATTATAGATATGGATATCCGTTCCGCAGATTGAACATCGGGTGACGCGAATCAGTACCTCGTCGTCGCCGTAGGCGGGGACCGGGACCTGGCGTATTGCGAACGTTTTAGGCGCCGTCAGCACCGCGGCCTTCATTAATTGAGGGATCATTGTCGGCTCCGGTTATTTTACCGTAGAAATTTTGGCGCGATCGATAGTCATCGCGATCGCCACAATCATCAGCACGCCGAAGAAGATCTGCTGTGCCTGTGCTTCGACGTTCAGGTAGGTCATACTGGTACGAATAACGGCCACGATGAGGGTGCCGATAAGCGTGCTCAATACGCCGCCCACGCCGCCGGTCAGCGGGGTTCCGCCTAACAGCACCGCAACGATGGCCGGCAGCAGAAACTGGTCGGCCATCGTCGGCGATGCGCCGGAAAGACGGGTCGCCAGCAGCACCCCGGCGGCCGCGGAGAACGCCCCGGCAATGGCGAAAGTGATAATCTTCACCTTGACGACCTTCACCCCGCTGGCGAGCGCTGCGGATTCACCGGCGCCAATCGCCTTCATGTGGCGCCCCAGCGCGGTGCGTCTTTCCATCAGCAGGGCTACCAGCAGCAGTACCGCCGCGATAATAATTTCCATCGGCAGCGTAAAGACGGTGGTGGTCATCCAGCCAACCGTCTGGCTGCGAATATCGGCTGGGATATAAAACGCGCGTTGTCCGGATATCACCTGCCCGGTGGCATAGGCAATGCCCCCGACGGCGAGCGTGGTAATGAATGACGATATTTTGAAACGGGTATGTACCCAGCCGGAGATCGTGCCGAACAGCGCGCCGACGAGCAGGGTGAGCGGAATCGCCAGCGCGCCAATTTGCGACAACAGAATGACCAGCACCACCGTCGACATACTGGCAATCGACTGGGCGGATAAATCGATGCCGCCGATATAAATCACAAAGGTCATGCCAATGGCCATAATAAACAGCGTCGACGCATCCTGCAGCAGCTGGAATATATTGTCGGGTTTAAGAAAATCCGGGTTATACAGGCTGACTAAGGCGACTAATACCACCAGGGTCAGAATGGGTAAATAGCGCGTAATTTTTTCACGCCCGGTTAACGGCGGCCGCGTCGGGCTGCCGGTGTTATTTTTTGTCGGCACTGCTAATAAATCAGAACGGGTGATTTTCATGGAGATTTGCCTTAATAACCTAGACGAAGTGCTGCAATAATTCATATTGCTCCGGACGCTTCTCTTCACAGCCGGTAAACTGATAGCGCAGTTTGCCGTCCTTAAAAATAGCGATGGTATGGGCGAGACCGATGGCCTCTTCCAGAGAATCGGCGATCAAAATCACGCCGCATTGCTCATCGGTGAAGTCGCGTACTAAGTCATAGACATCCTCTTTGGCGCCGATATCGAGGCCGCGGGTAGGGTGGTCGAGGAGGATGATTTTCGCCTCTGCGGTTCGCCATTTAGACAGCACCACCTTTTGCTGATTGCCGCCGGAGAGCTTGCCGCACTGCGTATCAATACTGGCGGTTTTTATCGACAGCTTTTTAACCCACTCATTGGCCAGCTGGCGCTCGTGATGGACCTGCAGCAGCCCGGCGCGGGAATAGTCCTGCAGGTTGGCGAGAGTGATGTTTTCCACGACCGACATCCCTTCGACGATGCCTTCGATTTTGCGCTCGCGCGGGATATATCCCACCCCTTCGGCGATGCTGTGCGTGGGGCTGAATTTGCGTACCGGTCTGCCGTTGAGAATCACCTCTCCCTGCTCGGGCTGCAGCAAACCGAAGATCGTGCGGATGATCTCCTCGGTGCCCGCCCCCTCGGTGCCAACCAGCGCCAGCACTTCACCGGCGTGCAGCGACAGCGAGACATTGTGATAGTGGCCCGGCAATGAGATATTTTTTAACTCGACCAGGGTGGTGGCTTTATGGATGCCGTGTTTGCGATGCTCGCGGTAGTAGCGTTCATCGATATCCCGGCCGACCATCTGGCGCTGAATATTCACCACATCAAACCGGTCGCGGGTGAGCATATCCATGACCTGTCCGTCCTTCATCACATAGATGCGATCGGACAGGGTCATCACTTCATCGAGACGATGTGACACGAAAATAAAAGAGGCCCGGCTTTTCAGCTCCCTGACCAGCGCAAACAGCAGCTCGATCTCCTGAGCAGGTAACACCGAGGTCGGCTCATCAAGCAGAATAATTAAATGGCCGCTGCTTCTCTCTTCGAGAGTTAAGACTTTCGCCAGCTCCACCAGCTGACGCTGGGTAAATGAAAGCTCGGAGGTCATTGTTTTCGGGTCGATATCCAGTTTGACCTTCGCCAGCTGCTTTCTCGCCGCCGCCGCCATCTTTTTCCAGTTGATAACGCCAAATTTTTTAAACGGCTGTTCAAAGCCGAGGAAAATATTTTCCATCACGCTCAGGTTGGAAATCAGCGACTGCTCCTGAAAGACCATTCCAATACCCTGCATCATGGCATCGCGCGGCGAACGAAATACCACCGGCTGACCATTAATCAGCACCTCGCCTTTATCGTGCTGGTACGCGCCGTAAATAATTTTCATCAGGGTGGATTTTCCGGCGCCGTTTTCACCGACCAATCCGACAATTTCTCCGGGATTAATTTGCAGATTAATATTTTGTAGGGCCAGAACACCCGGGAACGATTTACCAACATTTTTGAATTCAAGCATAATCGTCACTTCACTATTTGCAGACGTTTACGATTAGTGACTAATGCCACCGAGATGATAACTAACGCGCCCAAAACGCCCTGTTGGATATAGGTCGGGAAGCCGACCAGCACCATGCCATTGTTAATCACGTTGATAATCAGCACGCCGATCAGGCTTTGCCACACTCCGCCGTTGCCGCCCATTAAGGAGGTGCCGCCAACGACCACGGAGGTGATGGCGATAAAGGTATAACCGTCGCCCAGGTTGCTGGCTACCGAGCCCAGGCGGGCTACCGCAAAGACTGCGCCCAGTCCGTAAAAGACCCCGGCTAGCGCAAAACCGAGCACGCGAATACGTTTTACCGACAGGCCGGAAGCGTAGGCCAGATGCTCGCCGCCGCCGACCGCATAAAAATTACGTCCCAGCGCGGTATAGCGTTGAATAAACCAGGCAAGTAGCAGGGCCGCCCCGGCGAGATAGACCATCAGCGGAAAATCAAAAATACGCTCGGTTAGCAGCAGCCTGAATACCGGGTCGGGCAGGGGAATACGTTCGCCGCCGGTAATCACCATCGTGACGCCAATCAGGCTAAAACCGATTCCCAGGCTGACCAGGAAGGAGGGGATTTTAAGTTTGACATGAATAAGACCATTGATCAGCCCGCAGGCCGCCGAAATAAGAATCGCTGCGGGAATCGCTAAATAGCCGAGTTCGTTAAAGCCGCCCAGTTTCACCATGATGATTGCCAGCATCGAGCCGCAGAAAGCCATGATGCCTTCAATTGACAGATCGATCGAACCCATAATGATGATAAACGTCACGCCAATGGCGATCATTAACGGCGCGGCGCTGGCGGTCAGTAAACGCGAGAAATTACGCACGGATAAAAATCCGGGGTAAATAACGCTGATGATGGTGCACAGCAGCAGCAGCACCATCAGCGGCGCCCATTTGCGCAAAAACTCTTTATAGCTGGAATGTGATGACATGTTCGACCTTCACTCATTGAATTTATGACGTCTTCATCGAGAATAAATATCCGCAGAAGGGGAAAACTATAATTTGCGATACTGGATGGGGCCTTTCGACGCCTGCCAGAAATTATTCCAGTCGACCACCGGCGTATTCACGATATTCTCCTGATACCACTTCTGCGCGTCGTCTTTGGTTATCATGATTGTCGGGCCGTAAAATTCGCGATGCTCATGCGGTTCGGCGGAGGGTTTAAAGCTGCCGAGAGCCGCATGGTGCGCCAGGGAAAGCGCAATCCCGCCGGCCCAGTAGGGGTCGGTGCTTACGGTGCAGAGTATTTCGCCGCTGATACACAGCTTGACGGCGTCCGGGGTACCGTCGTAGGAGACGATCGGAATCTGCCCCGCCAGACCTTCGGCGCGCAGCGCTTCAATAATGCCCAGGGTCATGCTGTCGTTGGAGGAGAAGATACCTTTGATATCATCCCCGAAGCGGGTGAGCATCGTCGACATCATGTCGTTGGCTTTCGAGGTACTCCAGTCCGCATCCTGCCAGTCCAGCAGCTTGATATCCGGATTTTCCTTCAGCTTGTGCATCAGCCCCGCTTTGCGTTCGATCGCCGGGACGTTAGAAGCGATGCCGCCGAGTCCGACAATCCCGCCTTTTTTGCCCATCGCGTCAAACAGCAGCTGCGCGCACTGTTGGGCCGGTTCGAAATCAGACCAGCTGATGTGGGCTACGTAGTTGTCACCAAAATCCCAGGGGTGCAGATCGTCGGTTTTGTTCCAGATGGTGGTAATAAACGCGCCGCGCTGCTGACAGGCCGTCACCACCGCCCGGGCGTTAGGGGCGTCGTTAGGATCGCAGCCAATCGCCAGTTTCCCTTCGGTTTTTGAGAGCAGGGCTTTGATATCAGAGAGCACCTTCTCGTTATTGCCGCCGTTAATCAGGCTCACCATCGGCGAGTTTTGTGTCTTTGCATAAGATTGCCCGCCGGCGGCAATCGCGTTCCAGTAGGAGTTATCAGGGTCGCGGTAGCCCCAGGCCAGAGTGAAATTAGCCCCTTCGGCAGCCATGGCTTTCGAGAGTGGGCTGATAAGCGGGAGCGCGGCCATGCCGCCGATGCCAAGGGCGCTTTTCAGCAGGAATTCACGTCGGCTAATCACGCTTTGTTCAACGAATTTTTTAATAAATGACATAGCGATATTTCCTGTCTTTCGGTTCACATGGAGGATCGTTTCTGGTGAAAAACACGTAACATGTAAATAACTAATTACTTACAAGTTGACGATATATCATCCAGGGATGTAATTGGCAATGAAGGGGGGTTCTATCGCCTGGTCTGGCGTTTTTACCCGGCGAAAATCCATATTACTCTTTGTTTTTAATGGCTATTTTAAAACGTGGTATCTGTAGCGAAGTCAGCGTTGATGTACCGGGATTTTGGTGGCCGTTTTATTCTATCGTTATGATTAAAAACTACTTTTTGTGTTTTTTCTGCCTGGGGTGTTTTGCTTGCGTTTGGGAGATCAGTCACAAAGATTTTGCTGACGATCTTTCCCCCGGCAGCCACAGTCTGCAGAGATCGCATATTTGCTATTTGTAAGTAACTATTTATTTACAAGTGGCGAATGGCGTCGCTATGATTTCCTCGTATGCTCAACTAACAATGGGACGAAAAAAATGACGGTTAAAGCACGACAGGTCGCGTTTATCACCGGTGGGGCTCGCGGTATTGGTTTTGAGATTGCCGCGAAGCTGGCCCAGGCCGGTTTTGATATTGCGTTGAATGATTATCAGGATTCCGCAACGCTGCAGGCCTCCGTAGCGCGGCTAAAAGCCTGGGGCGTTAATGCGGTTGCGGTCCCGGGGGACGTGGCGGATATCAGCCTGCATGACAGAATGCTGGCGCGGGCGGAAAATGACCTTGGGCCGTTGACGACCTTCGTCAATAACGCCGGCGTCTCGGTGACCAGCCGCGGCGACCTCCTCGACGTGACGCCGGAAAGCTACGATCGCTGCCAGGCGGTTAACGCCCGCGCCACGTTCTTCCTCTGCCAGGCTTTTGCCCGGCGTCTGCTTGCCCGCACCTGCTTACCCGAACTGCACTACAGCCTGATCGTGGTCTCTTCTTCGAACGCCTCCGCGGCCTCCATCAATCGGGGCGAGTACTGCGTGTCGAAGGCCGGGGCCGCGATGGTGGCGAAACTGTTTGCCGCGCGTCTCGCCGCGGCGGGGATACAGGTTTTTGATATTCAGCCGGGGCTGATTGTCACCGAAATGACCCAGCCTTCGCTGGCCATGTATCAACAGCGCGTCGATGAAGGCTTAACCCTGCTGCCGGAGCTGGGAACCCCCGCGCAAATTGGCACGATAGTGACCACCCTTGCCAGCGGAGGAATGCCCTATTTGACCGGTCAGGTGATTAGCGCCGATGGCGGAATGTTGGTTCCCCGTTTCTGATTTAAGCAGGTAAATTGCGATGAAAATAATTATTGCTCCTGACTCCTTTAAAGAGAGCCTGTCCGCCAGCGCCGTGGCCGATGCGATCGAACGGGGTCTGCGCAGAGCGTTGCCTGATGCGGAATATGTGAAACTGCCAATCGCCGATGGCGGCGAAGGGACGGTTGACGCGCTGATTAACGCGACTTCCGGCCAGCAGATATCCGTTGCGGTAACCGGGCCGATGGGGACGCCGGTGCAGGGCTTTTTTGGTTTGCTGGGGGATGGGAAAACGGCGGTCATTGAAGTGGCGGCCGCCTGCGGTTTGCAGTGGGTGGCACCGCAAGACCGGGACCCGCTAATCGCGACCAGCTATGGGGTCGGAGAGCTTATCAGGGCGGCGTTGGACCGCGACGTCAATAAAATCATTATTGGTCTGGGCGGCAGCGCCACGAATGAGTGTGGGATCGGCATGCTGCAGGCGCTGGGCTGTCGCTGTACCACCGCCGCCGGGGAAGAGGTTCCCCGGGGGGCTGGAGGGCTGGATGAGCTGGCTAATATCGATCTCTCCGGTCTCGATCCGCGATTAGCCGGGGTGACGCTTCTGCTGGCCTGCGATGTGAACAATCTGCTGCTCGGCGAGCAGGGCGCTACTGCGGTTTTTGGCCCGCAAAAAGGGGTCACCGCGCAGACGGCGGTGAGGATTGAAAACAACATCGCCCGGGTCGCCAGCGTTATTAAGGCCCGCTCCGGAACGGATATCGCCAGCCTGAAGGGCGGCGGTGCTGCCGGCGGGATGGGCGCCACGCTACAGGGAGTGCTGCACGCCGGGATGTCCAGCGGGATTGATCTTGTGCTTAACACTCTGGATTTCGATGCGCAGGTATGCGATGCCGATCTGGTCATTACCGGCGAAGGGCGCCTTGATGCGCAAACCAGCAGCGGTAAGGGGCCTGCCGGCGTGATCGGCCGTGCGCACGCCCACGGTTGCCCAAGTATTGCGCTGGCCGGGTCGCTCGGCAGCGGTTATGAAGCGCTGTACTCACTCGGTCTCAGCTCGGCGTTTTCGCTGGTGCCGGGCATTATCTCCTACGAGCGCGCGCTGCGTGAAGCCGCCAGCCTGCTGGAATCGACGGCGTTTAATATTGCCTCGCTCTGGCAGCTGGCCGCGAACCAACCGCGTCGCCGCGAAAGCCGTTCTTTGAGGAAAGAGAGATGAATATTCTTTACCGTCCGGCGTTTATCCGCGGTTTTGGCACCTATAAACTGCGCGGAGAGAGATTAATTACCGCCTTAGAATCTGCCCTGAACGTGGGTTATAGGGCGATCGATACCGCGCAGATGTACGAAAATGAACAGGAGATTGGACACGTTCTGCGCCATCATCCCATTGCCCGCGGCGAGCTTTGCATTACCACAAAAGTGCTGCCGGCGAACTACCCCGGTGACCGGTTTATGGTTTCGCTGGCGCAAAGCCTGGCGGCGTTGAATGTTGAACAGGTGGATGTGCTGCTGCTGCATAGCCCGCCAAAGCAGGATTTCAGCGCCACGTTGCGTTTGCTGGAACAGGCGCAGCGGCAGGGGCTGGCGAGATTTATCGGCTTGAGCAATTTCTCGGCGGAGCAGATGCTACGGGCGCGTGACGCCATCGCGACGCCGCTGGTTGTCAATCAGGTGGAGTTCCATCCGCTGCTGGATCAACGCGACTTGCTGCAGGCCGCTGTCGCGACGCAGATCCCGCTGTCATCATACTGTTCGATAGCCCGGGGAGAAGCGCTTAAATATGGGATCATTCAGCAGCTTGCGGAATATTATGCCCGGACGCCGGCGCAAATTATTCTGCGCTGGATTTTACAGTCGGGCCTGCAGTCGAACACCATGTCCTCTGACCCGCAGAGAATCGCGGAGAACTTCGCGATCCTTGATTTCACCCTCTCCCATATCCATATGCAGCAGATAGCCGAATTAAAAAGCGCCAACTTCCGCGTTGTGGCGCTGTAAGTCTTTTAACTACCGGTCGGTGTCTGGCGGGGCAGGAGAGCATCTCCTTCCCCGCCAGGGTTTATTTCGACAACGTGACCGCGCCGGATGCCGGCGGGCGGCTAAGACGTGAAACCTGATTATTTCCCCACAGCTGCTGATAGCTAAAGCCGGTAATCTCCTCGAGAATACGCTGGTTTTGTTGGCTGGCGGGCGCTAATGGCCCACCGGCGAGGCGCATTCTGTCGCATTCCTCGCGCAGTATCGCATGCGTTTTGATATTCAGCGTGAAGCGGCGCGACACAAGGTAGCCGGCGAGCAGCAGCAGCGTGGTGCCGAGGCTCAGAACCGCCAGGATAACGTAATGCACCGATTCCGGCTGCTGCGGCTGTCCTGGGTTAAAATGCGCCAGCTGCAGCAGAACGCCGACGAGCATCACCGCCACCGCCTGTGACGCTTTGCGCGTCATGGTCATGACCCCGGCGAAAATCCCTTCACGCCGCAGACCGGTGATCGCTTCGTCGACGTCGGCCATGTAGGTGTAAGTGTTCCACGGGATATAGTTAATCCCCCCGCGGCCAAAGCCTGCCACCGCCGAGACCAGCATCAATACGGCAAGATGAGTGAAATCCCCGAGCCATAAAAACCCGTAGGTCAGACAGGCAAGCGCGAAAAAGCCCACCGCCAGACGATAGGCCGGGGCGGGGCCCCAGTGAATACAAAGTGGGATCATGCAGAGCACGGCGATCAGCTGCATGATGGACATGATGCCGAGCAGTTCAGATGAGACGGTGGCGGTCTGGAACAGGACATAAATGACGTAGTAGGTGAAAACGGCATTAAACACATCCTGAGCGATAAACCCGCCGAGATACATCCCCAGATGGGTGCGGAAGGCCTTAACTTTAAGAGTGGAAAGCGCGTCGCTGAAAAAACGCTTGAGTAAAGACCCGGATGCGGCAGGCGGCTCCTGCGGCTCAACGCTGCGCTCTCTTTCCCAGGTATGGCAATACACCAGTGTCAGGGCGATGGCGCAGATGATGGCAATCACCAGGCCGGCATAGAAGAACGCGTTGGGATTATCTTTTCCATACCAGCCAAAAAACAGGGCGGGCAGATATGCCGTGATGATGTACGACAGCTGGGCGAAGGAGATTCTCGCCCCGGAGAAGCGGGTCTTCTTTTTGAAATCATCGGTCATTTCCGGAACCAGAGTTTCGTAGGGCACCAGGACCATGCTGTAGACCAGTTCGAAGACCAGGTAGGTCAGCAGGTAATAGAGATAACCCATATCGCTGACCCAGATAAAGCAGTAGGAAAAGACGGCGGGGATGCCTAACAGAATAAAGAATTTGCGGCGGCCAAACTTTTTCCCCAGAAATGTGTGGCCAAAGTTGTCGGTAATATAGCCCATTAGCGGACTGGCGATGGCATCAAAGACTCGCGCAATGGCGAAGATAGATGCGGCTTCAACCGCGCTCAGGTGACAGAAATTGGTATAAAAGAACAGCAGCCAGGCACCGGTGAGCGCCGTCGTCCCCATACCAAAAAAATCCCCTGAACCGTAGGTGAGATAATGCTTTAACGTGATTTTTCTTGTCATGATATACGCCTGTTATCTGAGTAACGAGTTCGCAGTACCATAGTTCACTGATAATAAAAAGTAACCAACTTGTTAGTTACTTTTGATCGTGGATCACATTTCATTAACCACCGCTTACCCCGGCATCGGTCGCAGGGGAAGGTGCGCTGTACCGCGTCAGTGGGCCGCCAGCGTCGATGGCATGCGGATAGAGACACTCCCGCGCTCCGCACGGCACCGTCAGGTAACAAACCTCGCCAGCTGCTTTCCGCCGCGTATTGCAGCAACGGGGCGAAAAAGGATTGCACATCCTGGTCGACTAACCGGACATCGCCCGTTCTACAGACTGAATTGTACGACTTTCCTCGATCATCAATGCTTCTCTCTGTCGCCGATCCCGGCGCTCAATGGCGAGATAGATACCGGGCCGCATGATGAACAAAACATACCGGCGGCACAATACGTCGTATTGCCCACCCGCTCTCCTGTAGCGCCGGTCTTTTTGTGTAATTGAAAATGATATTGCTAACCATTATCATCGTGGCGCAATGTGAATAAGGCTTATCCGCCAGAGAGATACGGGAAAAACAGGTGAAGAGAGAGCGTCAACAGGGGAATGAGCATCAGTCCCGAAACAGAGTTCAGCGCGTCGCGTTGTTTTGCATGCTCTCCTGTGTGGCGCTGCTGTACGCCGGGGAGAGCGCGGCGAAACCGGATATGAAGCCGCTGGGGCCGAATATTGCCGATCGCGGGTCTGCGGTTTATCACTTCAGCGTGCATCAGTTTGACTCTGCGGATGGCAAAAGACACTACCGGGTCTGGACCGGCGTACCGGACGCATCGCCGCCGCCATCGGGTTATCCGGTCCTGTATATGCTGGATGGTAACGCGCTGATGGACCGCTTGACGGATTCGCTACTTAGCCAACTCCGGCAAAAAACGCCGCCGGTGATCGTGGCGATTGGCTACCAGACGCCGCTGCCCTTCGACACCCACGCCAGAGCCTATGACTATACGCCCGCGGCGCAGCAGCGCGGGGCCGTAGCCGTCGGGCACTATGCGCGCGAGGGCGGCGGCAGCGCGACGTTCCGCCAGCTGCTGGAAGGGCGCATCGCCCCCGCGGTAGAAAAAAATATTCAAATCGACCCGAATAAACGGGGCATCTGGGGGCACTCCTTCGGCGGTCTGTTCGTGCTGGACAGCTGGTTAACCTCCTCTTTTTTCCACTTTTATTACGCGGCCAGCCCTTCGCTGGGCAGAGATAATTTCGCTCTGCTGGCAAGAATGGCATCGCTTAATCAACAGGGGGGCTGTAACAAGCAGCTCTATCTGATGGAGGGCGACGATCCGTCGGGAAGAAGCGCCGTCGCCGGCGCGAGCGATGTGCTGAGCAGGGTGCGCAAGACGGTATCCGCCCTGAGCGCAGACGGGCTGGCAGCGACCTACTGGCATTATCCCGGGCTCACGCACGGGCCGATGTTTAATGCCTCCTTCCAGAGCGCTTTACTGCATATCGCTGCGGCCGATGAGAACAGCGAAAAAAAGTGTCAACACCGGTAGCATAAACGGTTGACGCCGCGAGGCGTACATCCTGGCGCGTTGTCGGTGAGGGGGCGGCGGCGCGATATTTCAGGCGCGTCGCGGAGGCGGTTTGTACCAGCGGGGATTTCCCTGCCGTGGCAGGAGCGCCTGTTTTGCTGACAGTAGAAAAGCAAACCAGGCTTTGCTGCGGATGGCCCCGGCTCCTCTGGCGCGGGCAACGTTTGCTAGGGATGACTATTTAGGCAATATGACCCCCTTCATCGCTATTGCAGCACATCTTCGGCGACATCCGCTTGCCGACGACACATACTTTCTGGGCAGCCATAATGGGGTGACGCATCTGTCAGCCTTTGATTCGCGTAGTCTATTCGATACCTTACTATTTTCTTATCCCGCCACCTGAAGTTCCTATGAAATACCGCCCGCCGGCTCTGCTATAACTGAACCACCACTGATTGCGCGATCGGGTATATCACTTCCAATTTCTGCGGAACCCGTTACTTATGGATATTGCCAGCATTGAAAAATTGATCGCCTTAGTCGAAGCCTCCGGCATTGGCGAACTGGAAATTGCCGAAGGCGCCAGCTCCGTGCGCATCAGCCGCGTTATCGCCAGCCCGACGGCGGTCGGGCCATCCACCGCGCCAGCGGCCATCGTTCAGCCGCTGCCGACTATTCCGATTCCGGACGTACAGACGCCGGCCATCTCGCCGGACCCGGCGCCGGAACACGTCACGGTGTCCCCGATGGTGGGAACCTTTTATCTCTCACCGGGGCCCGGTGCGCCGCCATTTGTGGTTGTCGGTCAGCAGGTCAACGCCGGCGATACCCTGTGCATCGTCGAAGCGATGAAGATGATGAATCAGATCGCGGCGGATAACCGCGGGATCGTCAAAGCGATTCTGGCCACCGATGGTCAGCCGGTTGAGTTCGACCAGCCGCTGATCGTGATTGAATAGGGGGAGCCATGCTGGACAAAATTGTGATTGCCAATCGCGGCGAAATCGCGCTGCGTATCCTGCGCGCCTGCCGGGAGCTTAACATTCGCTCGGTGGCCGTCCACTCTACCGCCGACCGTGAGTTAAAACACGTGCTGCTGGCCGATGAAAGCGTCTGCATTGGCCCGCCGCCGTCCGCCAAAAGCTATCTCAATATTCCGGCGGTGATTTCGGCCGCTGAAGTGACGGGCGCGGCGGCCATCCATCCTGGTTACGGTTTTCTGGCGGAAAATGCCGACTTTGCCGAACAGGTGGAGCGCTCAGGGTTCGTGTTTATCGGCCCGAAAGCGGACACCATTCTTCTGATGGGGGACAAGGTCTCGGCCATTCAGGCGATGAAGCAAGCCGGGGTGCCGTGCGTGCCGGGATCGGACGGCCCGCTGGACGATGACCGGGAGAAGAATCGCCGGCTGGCGGCCGGGATCGGTTACCCGATCATCGTCAAGGCCTCCGGCGGCGGCGGCGGGCGCGGGATGCGGGTCGTCCGGCAGGAGAAAGAGCTGGCGCAGGCCATCGATATGACGCGCGCCGAGGCGAAAGCGGCGTTCAACAACGATATGGTCTACATGGAGAAGTATCTGGAGAATCCGCGCCATATTGAAATCCAGGTTCTGGCCGATGGACAAGGGCAGGCGATTTACCTTGCCGAACGCGATTGCTCAATGCAGCGGCGCCACCAGAAGGTGGTGGAGGAGGCCCCCGCGCCGGGGATCACCGCGGAGATCCGCCAGGCTATCGGCGCGCGCTGTGCCAAAGCCTGTCTGGACATCGGCTATCGCGGCGCCGGTACCTTCGAGTTTCTCTATGAGCAGGGTGAATTTTACTTTATCGAAATGAATACCCGCATTCAGGTGGAGCATCCGGTGACGGAAATGATCACCGGCGTTGATCTGATTAAAGAGCAGCTGAGGATTGCCGCCGGACTGCCGCTCTCTATCAGCCAGCAGCAGGTGAGCGTACGCGGCCACGCAATTGAATGCCGGATTAATGCCGAAGACCCACGCACCTTCATGCCCAGCCCCGGCAAAATTACCCGTTTTCATGCGCCAGGAGGCTTTGGCGTACGCTGGGAATCGCATATCTACGCGGGCTACAGCGTCCCGCCGTACTACGACTCGATGATTGGCAAACTGATCGTCATCGGCGATAGCCGGAGTGAGGCCATTGCGCGGATGGAACATGCCCTGAACGAGCTGGCGATCGATGGCATCAAAACCAACGTTGAGCTGCAGCGGCGGATCATGGCGGATGACCATTTTCGCGCCGGCGGCAGCAACATCCATTATCTGGAAAAGAAACTGGAGCTCAGTCGCTGAACTTCGCCGCAAAGCCGCCTCCGGGCGGCTTTCTTCATTTATCGCTATCAATATCACTACTGGAAAACCGGAGGTAAGTTGTGTCTGCACTCTCTTATGTGACGGGTGAGAGCCATTGCGCCTGGGCTATCTATCTCGCCCAGGTGGAACGCGTCCTGCCGCTGCCCGGCGATCTCAATCGCTGGGCCGATACCCTGCGTCACCCGGAAAGGGCGCTGATTGTCGATGTTCCGCTGGAAATGGATGACGGGACGATTTGCCATTTTGAAGGCTATCGCGTTCAGCATAATCTCTCTCGCGGACCCGGCAAGGGGGGCGTGCGCTATCACCCCGACGTCAGCCTGCAGGAGGTGATGGCGCTGGCGGCGTGGATGACCGTGAAATGCGCGGCGCTCAATCTGCCGTTCGGCGGGGCGAAAGGCGGCGTACGCGTCGACCCGACGACGCTATCCGACAGAGAGCTGGAGCGTTTGACCCGCCGCTACACTTGTGAAATCAGCCGGGTGATCGGCCCCCGGCAGGATATTCCGGCGCCGGACGTCGGCACCAACGGCCAGGTCATGGCCTGGATGATGGATACCTGGTCGCGTCATGCCGGAACCGCCGCGACCGGCGTGGTGACGGGGAAACCGCTCCACCTCGGCGGCTCGCTGGGGCGGGTGCAGGCCACCGGGCGCGGAGTATTTATTACCGGCTGCCACATCGCGGAAAAGCTGGGGCTCTCCGTGGCGCAAAGTCGGGTCGCCGTGCAGGGGTTTGGCAACGTGGGTAGCGTCAGCGTCGGGCTGTTTCATGCCGCCGGCGCGCGGGTGGTGGCCGTCCAGGATCATCGCGCGACGCTGTATCAGCACAACGGCCTCGATATTCCGGCGCTGCAGGCGTGGCAGCAGGCTCATGGCACAATAGCCGGTTTCCCCGGCGCCGATAGCGTGGCGGACGAGGCTTTCTGGAGCCTCGGCTACGAAATACTGATTCCGGCAGCGCTGGAGGGGCAGATTAGCGCGGAGCGCGCCGCCGATCTGCGCTGTCGCCTCATTCTGGAGGGGGCCAACGGCCCGACGCTGCCGGAGGCCGACGATGTGCTGGCTGAGCGCGGGATCGTGCTGGTTCCCGACGTGATTGCCAACGCCGGCGGGGTGACGGTCAGCTATTTCGAGTGGGTGCAGGATTTCTCCAGCCACTTCTGGAGCGAAGAGGAGATCGATGCGCGGCTGGATACCATTATGCGCCACGCCATCGAAAGCGTCTGGCTGAAAGCGCAGGCTCTGGCTATTCCCCTACGGACCGCCGCCTGGGTCCTGGCCTGCGAACGGATCCTGCTGGCGAGTAAAGACCGCGGGCTGTATTCCTGAGGCGCGGGGAGCGGCAAGCCCTGCGCTGCCCGCGCGGGGCCATGGGTATCAGCAAACTCAGGAAGAGGCGCGCGCGATATGCGCCCGCCGCTGCCGCTGGTCGCACCACAGGGTGAAGATCCCCGCCAGCGCCACGATCCCGGCGCCGATCAGCGTTGACGAAGCGGGCAGGCTGTTTAAGAACAGGTAGCCAATCACCATCGACCAGACCAGCGTGGTGTAGTCAAACGGCGCCAGCAGCGAGGCGTCGGTAAAACGCAGGCTTAGCGTGACCAGAATCTGCGCCATGCCGCCGAAGAAACCGCAGCCCACCAGCAACAGAAGCTGACCCGGCGTTGGCCGCGCCCAGCCGAACAGGCTGGTTGCGAGGCCAATCAGGGTGGTCATCAGCGAGAAGTAAAAGACGATGGCGCCGGGTTTTTCAATGCCGTTGAGAAAACGGATCTGAATGTTGGAGGTGGCGGTGCAGAGCGCGGCCAGCAGGGCGAACGCGACGCCGAGAGCCATCCCGGATTGCAGCTGACCGCCGGCGAACAGAGAGCCGCTGGCGGTTAAGCTGGCGGAGAGCATAAACAGGATGCCGGAAAAACCGACAATAACCCCCAGCCAGCGGGAAAAACGCACCCGCTCTTTCAGCAGTAAGGCCGCCATGATGACGGTGAAGAGCGGGGCGGCGTAGCTCAGGGCGGTGGCGTCGGCGAGGGAGATCGACACCAGCGCCAGATAGTTGAAGTACATCCCGCCGGTACCGGAAAAGCCGCGAATCAGATGGCCGAAAATATTTTTGGTCTTAATACTGGCCAGCACGTTGCCCTGAATTTTTAACCAGATGAGCAGGGGGAACATGGCGATAAAGGAGCGGAAGAAAATCACTTCGCCGGTGGGAATCGCCCCCTGTAATCCTTTGACGCAGGCCAGCATTAACGTCGCGCACAGCGCGGAGAGTATTTTTAGATAAATCCCAAGTCGGGCATTCATGTGACTACCTTTGGTTAACGGTCGCGGTGGGACGCGGGGTGGATGTCGCGCATGGCGTTACAGTAGAGGGCGCGAAGGGTCGGCAGATAAGATAATTTCGTTCTGTCAGGATAATGTTTGCTTATCTCTGGGCGCCGGCGCCGTCATATAAATCACCTATCTCCCGACAGCGTTTCCCTCTTACCCGTCGCGCAAGCAATGTCGATATAGTCGCGATAAGTGGTTAGCCATACCGGCGAAACGGGGAACCTCTTCGCGGACGTCGGTACTCTTTTATCCAGACCGAGGGGAAACAATAATGAAACTGAAGCGAAATGCGGGTTTAGCGCTGGCTCTGACGCTGGTAGCGGCGTCCGGCGCCGCGCGCGCCGACATGCTGGCGGATATTCATGCACGCGGCGAGCTGAAGTGCGCGGTCTATTCCGATGTGCCGCCGTTTTCGGCCCCGGATCCGAAAACCCGCCAGCTGGTCGGGATGGACGTTGAACTCTGCCACGCGCTGGCGAAACAGATGGGGGTCAAGGCGCAGCTGGTTCCCACTTCCGTGGAAGCGCGTATCGCCGTCATCGCTACCGGGCGAGCCGACGTGCTGATCGCCAACCTTGCCTATACCAAAACGCGCGGCCGCCAGATTCAGTTCAGCGACCCTTACTATGTCGCGAAAGAGATGCTGCTGGTAAAAGAGGCGAACGCCGATAAAACCCTCGCCGATTTCAAAGGCAAGCGCATCAGCGCCACCAAGGGGACCACCTCTGAACAATCCATCGTGCTGAAGGGCGGCAAACCGGTCACCTTCCAGGACGCCGCTTCGGCCTTCCTTGCCCTTGAGCAGAATAAAGCGCTGGGCTTCGTCACCAACACGATGACCGGTATCAAGATGATCGGTCAGGCGAAAAAGGACGGCATCAATCTGGCGATGATTAAGGAGCCGATGGCGCTTGAACCTATCGGCGTGGGGATGAAGCAGGGCGAACCGCAGCTGCTGAGCAGCGTCAATGAAAGCCTGAAGGCGATGGATGACGACGGGACGATCGACAAGATCTGGAATACCTGGATTGGGCCGAACACCGAATACAAAATGGTCCGCGAAGAACGGGTACAACCGTTATCCAGCCTCACGTTTGAACCGCTGGAATAAGTATGACGCCGACATCGAAAACCGTGTTACCCGAGCGCCGCATTGAGCTCCACGCTGGCGCCCCGGCGCGGATCTCCATGATGGGGAGCCGGGCCTGGCTTATCGAAGCGCCCGGCGCCTTCGACCTTCCGGCGCAGCGGCGCATCTGGTCTTTAGCGCAGACCCTGCGGCAGTGGCCGGAGGTGGAGTCCCTGATCCCCGGCGTGACCAATTTACTGGTGCTGCTGCGCGATACGCCAGAGGAGCCGACCGGGGTGGAGCGCCGTCTGCGCGAGTGCTGGCTGGCGGCGCAGGCGCTCAACGTCGAAGGGCGGCAGATTGACATCCCGGTGTGCTACGGCGGGGAACATGCCACCGATCTGGAGGCGGTATGTCGTCATACCGGGTTTTCCGCCCGGGAAGTCATTCGTCGTCATTCGCAGGGGATCTATACCGTGGTCGCGCTTGGCAGCGCGCCGGGGTTCGGCTATTTGCACGGCCTGGATCCGCGCCTGGCGACGCCGCGTAAAAAGGTGCCTTCGCTGAATATGCTTAAGGGGACGGTCACCATCGGCGGGCCGCAGGCGGGCGTCTCGGTGCTGACCGGGCCGAACGGCTGGAACGCTATCGGCTACGCGGAGATTGAGGTATTCAATCCCCATGCCGCCATTCCTGCGCTGATGGCGCCAGGCGATATCATCCGTTTTCTGCCTGAGAGAGTCGAACTGTGATTGAGATTGAACAAAGCGCCGCGCTAAATACGATCCAGGATTTAGGCCGCCCGGCGTGGCGCCACCTTGGCGTCTCGGTGAGCGGCGTGATGGACCCGCTGGCGCTGCGCGCCGGCAACACCCTGCTGGGGAATGAGGAAAACGCGGCGGCCATCGAAGTGCAAATGTTTCCCTTCCGCGTGCGTTTCCTGGCGGACACCTGGATCGCGCTCACCGGCGCCGACTGCCGGGCAAGGCTCGACGGCGCAGCGCTACCGGCCTGGTGGGGCTGCGCGGTACGTAAAGGCCAGCTGCTGGAACTGCGCTTTCCCCGTCGCGGCGCGCGCGGTTATCTCTGCGTGGCCGGGGGCATTGATGTCCCGCAGGTGCTGGGCTCGCGCAGCACCGCCCTGCGCGGCGGCTTCGGCGGACTCGAGGGCCGGCCGCTGCAGCGCGGCGACGTGCTGGCGTGCGGCCGGTGGCAGGGCGCGCCGCTGCCGGCCTCGGGGATCGGCATTGAGCCGCCGGAAGTGGCCTTAAGCGCTTTTTTCCCGCACAACGCGCAGGGCGATGCGCAGATCCGCGCCATCCCCGCCGGCGAATATTCGCTGTTTGCCGCCGATGCGCCGCGCTTCTGGAGCCAGGCGTGGAAAATTTCACTGCACAGCAACCGGACCGGCTATCGCCTGGCGGGGGATCCCATCCTGCCCGCCGAAACGGTTGAAATGCGCTCCTACGGTCTGATCCCGGGCATCGTACAGGTTCCGCCGGCCGGCGAACCGATTATCCAGCTGAGCGATGCCAACACCGCGGGAGGTTATCCCAAAATTGCCTGCGTGATTGAAGAGGACCTCTGGCGTCTGGGCCAGCTGCAGGCGGGTCAATCAATTCAACTGGTACAGGGCGATACGCGTACCGCCATCGCGGTGCGGCAGGCGATTGAACGCTGGCTGCAGCGTTTGCGCGTCAGCGTAGCGCCGCTGACCGGGGTTGTCGGTTTATAAGGAACTCAGCATGAAAATTGATGTGAACTCCGATATGGGAGAAGGTTTTGGCGTCTATCAGCTATGTGATGATTCGGCGTTAATGGATAGGGTCTCTTCCGCCAACATCGCCTGCGGTTTTCACGCGGGGGATCCGGCGATCATGACCCGAATGGTGCGCCTGGCGAAGGCGCGCGGCGTGGGTATTGGAGCCCATCCGGGCCTGCCGGACCGCCAGGGCTTCGGGCGCAAAGAGATGTCGTTCTCCGCGGATGAGATTTGCCAGCAGGTGGTTTATCAGCTTGGCGCGCTCTCCGCCATTGCCCGCGCCGAGGGCACCCGCGTCGCCCACCTGAGCTTTCACGCGGCGATGGGCAATATGATTAACCGTGACGACGCCCTGGCGCTGCAGGTGATGCAGACCGTCGCCCGGATCGATCCGCAACTGATTATCTTCTGCCAGCCGGACACTATCATTGAACGGGCGGCGCAGGACGCGGGGCTGCCGACGCTGACGCTGTTTCTCGCGGACCGGGCCTACGACGATCGCGGGCAACTGGTCCCGCGCGGCACTCCCGGTTCGCTGATCAAAGAGGAGACGGCGGTGCGCGCCAGAGTACGTCAATTTCTGCAGCACGGTACGGTGACCACCTTTAGCGGCAATACGCTGCCGGTACGTGCGCGTTCGATCCTGGTTCATAGCGATACCCCGGGTTCGCTGGCGCTGGCGACGCTGGTTCGCAGCGAGATTGAAGCCTGCGGCGCGACGGTTGCGCCGGCGACGGAGGTGCTGGCGCAGTAAAGCATTTCCCCCGTAGCGAGGGGCGCAAACCGCGCCCCTGACCACCGTCTGCTCTCCCTTCGCCGTGGGACTGCTGGAGCCCCATCCTGCCAAAACCGATTTTCCCTCTCGTCAGGTATGAATTGAGCCCGTCGTCCCACAGGCGGGATAAAAAAATGCCTGCCGGTCAGACGCCAGGCAGGCATTTCACTCTGCTCAACGCGCGCAATCTGCGCGCCGCAGCTTAACGACAGCCCGCGCAGAAGGCCGCAAGACGATCGCAGCCGGTTTGCAGGCGTTCCATACTGGTGGCGTAAGACAGGCGGAAATAGGGGCTCATGCCGTAGGCCGCCCCCTGTACCGTCACCACGTGTTGCTCTTCGATAAGCGCCATCACAAAATCGGCGTCGCTGGCGATAAAACGCCCGCCAGCGCTGGTTTTACCGATAAATTCCGCGATGTTGACGAACAGATAGAAGGCCCCCTGCGGCTTATGGCAGCGCAGGCCGGGAATACCGGCAAGGCGCTCAAGCACGTAATCGCGGCGCTGGCGATAGATTTCCGCGCGTTCCGCCAGCAGATCCTGCGGGCCATCAAGCGCGGCGACGGAACCCGCCTGCGCCAGGGTCGCCACGCCGCCGCTGTTTTGCGTATTGACGTTGCTCATCGCCTTAATCAGCGGCAGTGGGCCGCCGCAAAAACCCAGCCGCCAGCCGGTCATTGAATAGGCTTTCGAGACGCCGTTCACCGTCAATACGCGATCGTACAGCCGGGGCTCCACCTGCGCCAGAGTCCAGAATTTCACGCCGTCGTACAGGAGATGCTCATAAATGTCGTCGGTCATGATCCAGATCTGCGGATGACGCAGCAGCATTTCGCCCAGCGCCAGGAGTTCGGCATGCGTGGCGACGGAGCCGGTCGGGTTGCTGGGATAGTTCAGCAGCAGCCATTTGGTCTTCGGCGTGATCGCCGCTTCGACGTCCTGCGGCAGCGGTTTAAAGCCGTGCTCTTCATGACAGGGCACCGCAACCGGCGTTCCGCCGGCGAATTTAACGATGTCGGCGTAGCTAATCCACGACGGCATGGGGATGATCACTTCATCACCGGAGTTAATGGTCGCCATCATGGCGTTGAAGATAATCTGTCGGGCGCCGCCGGCGGTCAGGATCTGGCTGATGTCATAGCGCAGTTCATTATCGCGCAGGAACTTGCGCTGAATGGCGGCGCGCAGCGCGGGCGTGCCGTCCGTCGGCGGGTAGCGGGTATCCCCGGCGCACGCCGCGGCATAGGCGGCATCGATCACGTGAGGCGGAGTGGGGAAGTCCGGTTCGCCGGTAGAGAGACCGACGACGTCGATTCCCTGCGCGGCGAGATCGCGCGCTTTTTGCGTCATGGCGACGGAGGCGGAGACGGTAACATTTTTGAGACGATCGGCGATATCAGGCATGAGGCTGCGGTTCCTGGTTATAAGGTCAGCAAACCCGCACGCGGCGCAGAACGATCCGCCGCGAGCGGCGAGCGGGGGTCAATAGACGTCAACCAGCATAGAGGGGGGCAAAGGCGGCGAGCTAATAGCGCTTTGTTGTGGGGACATAACGCAATGCGATGACTGACGGGAATCGCCCCCTGACGACCGGCCGATGAACGGGGCCGCGCGTATGCGCCGCTGCACCCCTACGGTGCAAACGCGGGAGCGCTGAAGGGCGGATTGCCCGAAATGGTGGCGCGATCGGCGGCCTGCGGGGCTTTCAGGTTCTGGCATCGATTTTGCTTGTCATCAGAGATGCGTATTGATGTAGGACAGCTATTATGAATCTTCGCCGCCTGAAATATTTCATCAAAATTGTCGACGTCGGGAGCCTGACGCAGGCCGCTGACATTCTGCATATCGCCCAGCCGGCGCTCAGCCAGCAGCTGGCGACGCTGGAAGGCGAGGTCGATCAGCAGCTCTTGATTCGCACCAAACGCGGGGTTACGCCGACCGATGCCGGGAAAATTCTCTATACCCACGCTCAGGCGATTCTACGCCAGTGCGCGCAGGCGCAGAGCGCCATCGACGGCGCGGGCCGGGCCCTGAGCGGCCAGGTTTCCGTCGGCCTGGCGCCCGGCACCGCCGCCCAGCAACTGGCGATCCCGCTGCTGACCGAAGTGCAGCGCCAGCATCCTGGGATCGTGCTCTATTTCAATGAAAACTTTGGCACGACCCTCAGCGAATTAATCATGAGCGGGCGAATGGATATGGCGGTGATTTATGGCGACCGCGATATTCACGGTTTGCGTTTTCTGCCGCTGATGAAAGAGGAGCTCTTTTTCGTCTGCCCGCACGCGCTGGGGGAGCCGCGGCGCGAAATCGCCCTGGCGGAGGTCGCCCGCTACGATCTGTTCCTGCCGCGCATTTATAACATTATGCGTAAAGCCGCGGACGACGCCTTTACCCTCGCCGGACTGAGCTACCGGGTGAAGTGCGAGATTGAATCGCAGACCACGCTTAACGCCGCGCTGGCGGCGGAGCTCGGCGGCACCATCATGCCGGAGTCCGCGGCGCGCACCATGCTCCAGCCCGCCAATGCCTGGATGGCGAGAATTGTCGAACCCAATGTGCTCACCTCGCTCTCGTTCTGTATGTCCGACCATCTGCCGCTTTCGCAGCCCGCGGAGGCGGTGAAGGGGATTTTACTCTCCCTGATGGCGCAGCGGACCGAGGACAACCGGCCGCTAACCCTGGTGGGATAATAAGTCCCCCTTATTGCCTCAAAGCGAAACCCTCTTATCAACCCGCCCGATACCCGCGCTAGAGTCACTACTCTGGCGCGCGGCGCTGCCGTGATCTGACCCTTGCGCGATGGAATCATGATGGAAAAAGAACTGATAGCTTTTGAGGACCTGCGCCAGCTGGCGCAGAAGATGCATAACGCCGGACTACGGGAGCTTGAGTGGCGCGGCGCGGACTGGTCGGTTCGTCTGCGCTACCCCGGTGGCAAAACGATGGCCGAACCGCCGCCTCTGTCGCCGCCGCCGGCCGAACCCCGCCTGCTGCCGGTGTGTTCCCCGATGCCGGGACGTCTGCTGCTGAGCCACCCCAGCCACGGGGAGGCGTTCGTCAGCGAGGGGCAGCGCGTTGAGCCGGACGATATCCTCGCGCTGGTGCAGGTCGGGCCGCTCTATTTGCCGGTGCGCAGCCCGGTGGCCGGGACGCTCAAAAACCTTGCCGCGACGGCGGGGAGCCGGCTGGAGTACGGCAGCGAGATCGCGCTGCTGCTGCCCGCGGATGCCGCTTCCGCGAAGTTATAAGGACCCCTTATCGGGCCAAACTATTTATGTCTTATCCCCGTTGGACATAACTGCATACAGTCAGAAAAACAACGTCAAAGGCAGATCGGTCTGCCGCAACAGGAGAGGCACATATGCCATTTTCAGATTATAAAGTGGCCCTGGTGACCGGCGCTTCCGCCGGAATGGGTGAAGCGATTGTCGAACGCCTTTGTCAGGAAGGGATTGTGGTCCACGCGGTAGCGCGTCGGCACGAACAGCTGGCCGCGCTGGCGGACAGAACCGGCTGCATTCCCCACGCCGTCGACGTTGGCGATCTGTCGGCGCTGACCGAACTGTGCCGCGATCTGCAGGTCGATATTCTGGTGAACAACGCCGGCGTCTCTCATCCGGGATCGATTCTCGATGCCGAAGCCGACTGGATCAACACCCAGGTGGATGTCAACCTGCGCGCCGTGCTGCACCTGTGCCGGCTGCTGGTTCCGGGAATGGTGGCGCGCGACTGCGGCCACGTCATTAATATCACCTCCATCGCCGCGATTTATAACTTCAACGGCAATTCCATCTATCACGCCACCAAAGCGGGGGTACACGCGCTGTCGCGTCAGCTGCGCGTCGATTGCTACGGCAAGCGGGTGCGAATTACCGAAATTTGCCCGGGGCGGGTGGCGACGGAGATTTTCGGTAACGTTTCCGGCGATCACGAAGAGGCGCGCCGTCGCTTTATCGAGGGTTTCGAGCTGCCGGAAGCAAAAGATATCGCCGACTGCGTGGCCTTCGCGCTCGCCGCGCCGGTGGCGGTCAACATCGGCAATATTGAGATCACCCCGACGCTGCAGGTACCCGGCGGGCTATCCACAATGCGTCCCGGCGACCGTGAGTCCTGAATGACGGCAAACGAGGAGGATATATGGCACTCGACTTCAGTAACGTGATGACTGGCCACTACGGCCAGATGATTATTGATGGCACCGTCGTCACTCTGGAACTGGCGTTGGGTGCATGGCTGCTAGCCATGTTTATTGCGCTGGTGCTGGTGATGATCCGCCTGAGCAACAAGCGCTTCGCGCAGCTGTTGGTGGCGGCGTATGTATCCTACCACCGCAACGTACCGACGCTTATTCAGCTGATGATGTGGTATTTCGCGATTCCGACGCTGCTGCCCGAGTCGCTGCAGATGTGGGTTAACGAGATGAATGCGGAGTTTTTGTTCTCGCTGGTCGCGCTGGGACTGTGCCAGGCGGCCTACTTCTCTGAAGATATCCGCAGCGGCCTGCGCGCCATCCCCGAGGGGCAGAATGAGGCGGCGCGGGCGCTGGGAATGGGGTATTTGCGCGCCATGCGGCTGGTGATTCTGCCGCAAGGGATCCGCAACGCGCTGCCGTCGGTGATTAACCACACCGTGCTGCTGTTTAAAAATACCAGCCTTGCCATGGTCATTGGCGTCGCCGAACTGACTTACGTTACGCGCGATATTGAAAACCAGACCTTCCGCACCTTCGAAGCGTATACGGTGGCGACGGTAGGCTACCTGGCCTTCTCTTTGCTGCTGATGGGGATGGGGGCGCTGCTGGCCCGTCGCTTTCAGCGCGCGTATGCGAGGTAATCTGTATGTTTGATTTTTTCACGATTCTGCACGATAACGGCCTGCTGTTGCTGATGGGGCAGTATCCCGATGGTCCGCTGGGCGGCGTGCTGTGTACCTTGCTGGTGTCGCTGCTGGCGGTACTGTTCGCTTTTCCGGTCGGCGTGCTGTTATGCCTCGCTCGCCTCTCGCCGTGGCGCTGGCTGAGCTGGCCGGTAACCTGCTGGATCTATCTGCTGCGCGGTATCCCGCTGATGATGGTGGTGTTCTGGACCTATTTCTGCGTGCCGCTGCTGATTGGCCACAACATCAGCGGCTTCAGCACCATGCTGTGTACGCTGATCATCTACGAGAGCACCTATATCGCTGAAATCGTGCGCGGCGGGATCCAGGCGCTGCCCTCGGGGCAATATGAAGCCTCCCGCGCGCTGGGAATGGGGCACATCCGGGCGCTGCGCCTGGTGATTCTGCCGCAGGCGTTGTACAACACGCTGCCGAGTCTGATAAGCCAGCTGGTGTCGATTATCAAAGATAGCACCCTTGGCTACGTGATTAACGTACCGGAGCTGACCTATGCGGCTAACCAGGTCAGTAACCAGCTGCTGACGAAACCGTTCCAGGTCTTTGCCATCGTGGCGCTGAGCTATTACATCATTAACTTTAGCCTGACGTGGCTGGCCAGTCGCCTGGAGCTGCGTATCGCCAGCAGGAGGCAAGGCGCGCAGTCCGCCACGGGAAAGCCGGTCACGCCGCTGGTTCTCGACCCGTCATCATCACAAACTCAATAAGGAGCAACCATGCGACCGATGATTCTGTTCAATCAGGTGAATAAATGGTACGGGGAATATCAGGCCCTGACCGACGTAAGCGCCGAAATTAAAAGCGGTGAAGTGGTGGTGGTGTGTGGTCCTTCCGGATCGGGAAAATCGACGCTCATCCGGACGGTCAACCGTCTTGAGCCCATTGAACAGGGGCAGATCCTGTTTGACGGCGTCGATATTCATGGCTCAAGCACCCGGCTGAACCAGCTGCGCACGCGAATCGGCTTCGTTTTCCAGAGTTTCAACCTGTTTCCGCACGTTTCGGTGCTGGAGAATATTATGATGTCGCCGGTGAAAGTGCTCGGCGAGAAGCGCTCTGAAGCCCGGCGCCATGCCGGGGAGCTGCTGGAGCGGGTAGGGCTGTCGCACAAGGCCGACGTTTACCCGGCGCAGCTTTCCGGCGGCCAGCAGCAGCGGGTAGCTATTGCCCGGGCGCTGGCGATGAAGCCGCCGGTCATGTTGTTTGATGAACCAACTTCCGCACTCGATCCGGAGATGGTCGGCGAGGTGCTGAGCGTGATGCGCGGGCTGGCGCAGGAAGGCATGACCATGATGTGCGTCACCCATGAAATGAATTTTGCCCGTGACGTCGCCGATACGATCTGGTTTATGGATCAGGGACAAATACTGGAAAAAGCCGAGCCGGATAAATTCTTCACCGCGCCGCAGCATCCGCGCGCGCGGCGTTTCCTCAATGATTTACTGGTCCACTAGACAGTTGAGCTGCTAGCGCGTTCCGCACCTGCTGCAACAGAAGCTGCGGAGGAACTCCTGGCCTGATGCTTGTTCTTCCCCCTGGCTGTGTTCTGATGTCAGGAGGTCGGCGGATATTTTTCATGGCAATGATATGGATGCCTGGTATCGGCATCCGTCATACCTTTCTGCCCTGACGGACCCAATAACAAAACCGTACCGCTGTGCACGGGTGCGGCTTTGCCTGGTGAAGAGAGGTTACCCGGTTTCGCCTCAACCCGGTAAAGCGAAGCCTCGGTGCTTGATATACCAGGCGGGCCGTCGGATTTGACTCCCCCCGTGTTTGCCGCTACGGAGGGTAAAGTCTCAACGATCCGGGATGCGCTTTAACCTAACCTTTTGAATTCATGCCGTATAAGGATTCGTAAGGATGTACGAAAGCAAAAAGCCCGCTTAAGTTTCCTTAAGCGGGCTTTTTAAATATGGCTCCTCTGACTGGGATCGCCTTTGCCATTAATTGGCTAATAATTAAGCTAAATCGCAAATCCCTTCCTGTCAAGACCCCCAAACTGACCACCTATGCTGTAGATGCAATCTATCTTGATCATACAAATCTTTTGTTAGTCAGAGTGTAAGTACACCCGGTTTAGTTCCACCGCGCTGGTCAAGGAATACCTGAGCAACAAGCTGGCAGGCTTTGAGCATGAAGTCTTTGCGGTGCTGTTTCTGGATACGCGCCACCGGCTGAGCGAGTACCGGGAGATGTTCCACGGCACCATCGACAGTGCATCGGTGTATCCGCGTGAAGTGGTCAAGGAAGCCCTACGGCTCAATGCGGCGGCGGTCATCCTCTTGCACAACCATCCGAGCGGGAATCCTGAGCCGTCGCAGGTGGACAAGATGCTGACACAGCGGCTCAAGGAAGCGCTGGGGCTAGTTGAGGTGCACATGCTGGATCAGGTCATCGTGGCCTGAGCAGGCTCCGTGTCGTTTTCGGAGCAGTGGCTGATTTGATGTACCATCTCCACAAAAAGCTATCAGTCCTTATCCACCCAACGCGCCTCGCCTTTTCCAATACGGCGGATGGTGACACTCGTTCCGCTCTGTAGAGATTCGACTTCAAGCAGGCTCGGTAGTTCCGCCTGAAGCCTCTGTCTGATTGTTGTGAGCTGTGAAAAATCTGGCGTCACGATCGACACTTGTCCATCTTGCGGATCAACTTCAATACGCAGAGGCATTGCTGAGTCTGTTGCCCATTGCATCGTCCACTCCTGCGACGCCCACCTGCCATCTACGCTTGACACAACGTCGTGCCGAAACTGCTGCCAGATTGCATGAGTCTCAAGCGTGGGCCATCCATGAACATGGTCGAAGCCTGCCACTTCTTCCGATCGTAACCAGGTTTTCATTTCCGCGCGATTCGTGAAGCCGGGCGCGAGCTGCTCCACGGCTGTCTTGGCGGCCACCCGCGAGGGCAGTCCGGCCCGAACAAGCATGGCCATGGCGTTGGACGGTAGTCCAGCTTCCAGGCAGGCGGCAGCAGCTCCTTCGACGGGGAGTTCTGATTCGCCTCCATTGATGCGCCGATTCATCCGGATGGCTTCAATCGCCCAGACCAGGCGATAGATAAATGCGTCGTCCACGAAGCGCATTCCCTCTTGGCCGATGGCCGCTACGTCTTGCCCTCGCACCCAAGTTCCCAGTAAGTCTCTCCAGTTCGCCGGCAGTGGGTCATCTGGAACGAAGGGACGGATCGCAAGAAGCCGCTCTCCCATTCCAATGAGAGCAGCGATCAGGGCATCTGCGTCACTGGCGAGGGCGGCTGCATCGCCACGGTCAAGAAGCTCAGTCAGCTCGACAGCCAACGCGTCGATGGCAAGGCCCGATTCCAGGCCCACTCCCATCGCGAACTGACCTTTGCGTTGCTCGACCGTTGTTTTGTTCCAAATGAGCTGTGCTCTACTGAGGAGAATCCACACTTGCTTCTGCTTTTCGACGCCGTCAAAGTGAGCGATTTGCCTTGCCCAAAGTGAACCCGCAAGGGCTTCATCGAGCAGCCTTGGTAGATCCGCACTTTGCGCGTCAAGCGCTTCGACGAGTCCAAGGACGGTTGTATCCAACCGCTCGATGAGGCTCTCCATTGAGTCTGACTCCAGCTCACCATCTACAGCGTCCGGGAACCAAGCATCTTGCGTGCTAGACAGGTAGTCCATGGCATCCCCACGCGCAAAAACACCCGACGTCGCGAGGCGCCGTATGACCTCGTTGACCACGACAATGATGCCGCTTGAGAGTGACCGAGCCTTGGCCGACATGACCAACTCTCTCCATCGCTGGTGGCGCCAATTTTCTGGCTGATGCATTACGTGGATCACGAGTCCTTCGAGATCCACGAATGCGCGCCCGGCGCGGCCCGCAACGTTGGCAAACTCCTCACCCGTGATCAGAGTGCCCGCCCTATACAGATTTGGGATCAGGAGCACCGCTGCATTGAGGTTCAGTCCCTGCGCCAAGGTGGGTGATGCCACGGTAACGCATAGAACGCCTGCGGCAAGTAGTGTCTCCACTTCCCGCAGGAAGGGGCCGGGAAGACGACCATGATGAATCGCAACGCCGATGGCCAGACAGCGTACTGCAGGATGTTTGGCGCCTAGCCACTCCCTACCTACGGCCATGGCACGTTCAACCTCTTGGGCGTTGGCAAGCAGGGATGGCAGAAAGCCTCGTCGCTGCAGGTCCAGGGCAGTCTCGGCAAATCCTTCAACATGATCTCGTTGGGTGCAAAATACGAGAGCTCTTTTTCCTTGCTCAGAGAACTTCCATGCCGCTGCGAGAGTTAGCTCCTTGTTGTCCTTTGGAAACGCCGTTCGACGAGGGCGAATGGGTGGGACCTCTGGCACAAAATGTCGAATGAAAGGGCCATCTGGCTCAAGGTCGAAGCTCAGCCGCGCGGAATTTCCGAGCCAAGACAGAGTGCCAAAGCGCTGACGCGTAGGGCGCCAACTGGACTGGATCGGATCGCCAGGCGCATCACTGCGAATCCACGCAGTCAGATCGTTGAGCTGATCGCCTGCCGGCAGAATTGCCGAAAGACAAACGATCCGTCGGTCGCCATGGTCAGTGCGCCGCAGCAACCGTTGCACCAGATTTTCATAGCGGATCTCGCGTTCACTTGGACCAATCAGATGTCCTTCGTCTAGGACGATCAAGCCGACATCATTTATGATGTCGGGGTCGTTCCGCAAAGCAAAATCCAACTTTTCTGGGGTGGCTATGACGATGTTCTGTTCCCGCAGCGCATCCTCGTCATTTCCTGCTACACCGCTGCTTCCATAAAGCGACGAGACGGAAAATCCAAGAGGTGTGAATGTCTTGCGGAAGGAGCGCTCGGTCTGAGCGGACAGAGCCCTGAGTGGCGTGACTATCAAAACGCGTTTACCACACGCCAGGGCCATCAACGCAGCGATCTCTGCAATCCGCGTCTTGCCCGCGCTCGTGGGGAGCGCGACCACTAGGTCGTCGGAGACATCGACGGCTCGCTGTGCCGCCAGAAGTTGAGAAGGCCACAATTCGACCTCAGATGACCTCCTGCTGTACAACTCAGAGACAAAAAGCTTCCGAAGTTGTGCGTAGTCTTGCGAGCCAGGTGGCCCTTCGGAGGGCAGAACCTTGTGCAGACTGCTTGCCCAAAGATCATCTATCAGGTTCAAAGTGATTCGAAGAATCCACCAGAGTGACACCGCGCTGGCCGCTCCGGTCAACGAAATCGCCCGTTTCAGCAGGTTGCGAGCTTCTACAACGAGGGACTCTTGGCCGGTTTGCAGGGCAAACTCAAAGAACACCAATGCTCTGAACATTGTCGACGTCGCCACACGCGAAACGATATCGTCGGGGTCAAGCGCTCCCTCGGCCGCAGCTCTGGCGATTCCCTCATCTCGGTTCGCTGGGCTGCTAAGCCACTCCCTCGCACGTTGAACCAGGCCTTGAAGATCACGCACGATTAGAAGCGCGAGCGCATCCTCGGCAGGCGAACGATTCTGATCGGCCTGTAATTGCGACAGAAGCGAAAATGCCAGCGCAGAGTAGTTGGCCAAGTGATAGGAAGCAGCCCCCACTGTTCGATAGAACCCTCGAGATGCGTCGGCCTGTGACCCGTTCTGAACCAATGCCTCAAAGGCCCCACCTGCCTGTACGAAGCCTTTTCGCCAAGTCACTGCATCGCCTCCAAGCTCGCGTAACGCCAAGGAAGCACGTAGTACTGAGAAGCCATAGTCCGCGAGATCGGAGTCGATCCCTTCGCTGAAGGCTGGAGCGTCTGGTGGCAAGTTTCCTTCATGGCGAATCAGAGCTCTTGCTTGACCCCGGGCCTGCAGGCGACCTCGATATCCGTCTTGTGTGATGTCGAGCAGGAATGCAGTCAGTTCTTCAGTCGTTTCCAAGTGCCAAAGCCCTCTCGTAGCAGGCCTAGATGAAGGCCTGATGGTCTTCTATGCGCAAATTCGCAGAAAGATGGGGACGAACCAGGTCCGCCGCTGCGAGATCATCGTACAGTGCCTGAGGCGTGGCGTTGCCCGACAAGGTGAACAGCATGTGACTGGTTCGCCCTTGGGGCGCAGCTCGACTGGCGACTTCGTTACGAATCCGTCTACCCATCTGCCGTCGTTCGCCTTCGCCCTCCATGAGTCGATCCGCGACGAAGAGAAGGGATGTTGCCGTAGGTCTGCCATCGTCTCTGGACAGTGCTTTTCGCGCCTCAGAGATGGTGGCGTTGGCAAGGTTTGCACGACTCTTCGACTCACCTTTTAAGTAGTGCAAATTTTGTTGGTCATCGAGCTTTAGACCGACGAAATCGTCGCCGCGCAGCGCCATCTCTCGACCATCCTTGTATCGCAGACGACGGATCGGAACCTCGAATTCAAGATATTCTTCGACCAACTCGGTCGCTAGTATCTCGCCAAGCTCTCCCGAACGTGCTCGGGTGGAGCGCGGCATGCGCTCAGCCAAAATTGCAGCCGCGCCTGGATATCCCAACTCACGGACGTCTTCAGCTATTTCGTCCAAATTGTCGTAGTAAGCTCGGATCCGAGTAGTTAGGGTAGCTTCGATAGCAGCCCTTCCTCCATCGCGTTCGGACAAGCGCCATAGCTGCTTGTTGTCTTGCTCTTGGATAGTTGTGTCGCACCAACGTGGATATAGCATTTAAAAGCTCCGTATTCTTATGCCAGGTCTTTCTGAGAGAGGTGGATTAAACCCTCAGTGCGACGGCCGCAAGCTGCAATTTTCTTCCAACCCAAAAGTTGCCTCACGTCATCACTTTAAGTTCTTCGACGTTACCGGCCCCGAATAGATGGTTGACTGCTTGGAGCGCGGGGGCAGGAAGGGTTTGGGTTGCAAGCACAGCGAGACGGGTCATCGGGCGAGATATGGACACGTAAAAGAGATTGCGGGCGCGGTAGAAGCCCTTAGTGTTCTTGGCATTTAACGCCTTGGTGTTTATCAATTCAAGAAGTTGCGGCCAGTTATAGTGATTCCAGCCGCCGCCCAATACGACCAGGACGTTTTCAAACTCGGCGCCTTTGACGCTGTGCTGTGTTGCAAAGGAGGTTTGCTTCTCAATGAACTTGACTACCTCGATGACTTCCCAATATGGAACGTCCCGAAGCTTACTGTAACGTTGCAGCGAGGAAGACTCCTCGGGGATTGGGGTGCTATCTAGTGCTTTAAGCTCGTCCTCACGCCGCAGGACGCGGTCGGGGGGGTATGGTCGCTTAGTTGATCGCAAAAAATCGACAACTTGGCCGATCGTGCCCTCTGCCCGTAGCTTCTGGAGAGCATCCATATCCCGACGCCAATTCGCCTTGTCCTCGTGTTTGACAATCGCGGGACCAGAACCAAGTATTTTGAACATTTCTCCATAGCGCGAAGAGGCATAAGCCGCGCACATCGGCTCGACAACTTCGGCGAAGAACTTGATCGTAGGATCTTCTTTTTTCGCGAAAAGGTCGGTGCGCCCGCTAAAGATCTCTGCGATATTTGGATAGCCTTGCTCCGCAGCCAAGACGTTGTGAGTGAGCATAAGTACCTTCGTTTTGCTCATGTCCCATCCTTCGGCCTGAAGGCGCTGCGTCAACGCTTCTCGGCTTTTTCGCGCCAAGTCTGGTGGTAGATCCCCTTTCGAATGCCTGTCACTTGTCCGATCGCCACTGTAGGAATTGGTGTGAAAGAATCTTGCTTCTCCCTTTGCTTCCGGGTCATGAACAGACTGCTGTAATTCAGGGCGCAGGTTGTTTAGTACGTCTACGATGGCTGGCACAGACCGGAAGTTTGAGCCTTTGGCGATCTCTTCGATGGGATACTGCGCCAGCTCATACTCACTTCGATAAATGGTTTGCCAGTGATCTCCAAAGAGTCCCACAAGAGGACCGGTTGCGGGCCTCAGAAAGTTGTCCGTGATTGACTCCATGAACTGGCGATGCGTGTCCTGATACTCATCAATGAAAATCACTGGAAACTGCTGACTTAAGATGCGCCTGAATTTCTCTTGGTATAGGAGCTTCGCCATCAGCTCTGGGATATCGTCGTGGCTAAGCGTTATCTTGTCTGCATCGACCCCGAAAAAGCCGAAGTCGTAGACCACTGGTTTTGTATCGACTCCGCCGCCTTGCTCGATCTTCTCCTTTCGCTCCTCCATCTCAGCCAGGCTGTCTCTCAGAGCTTTCTGAAACTGGCGTAAAAAAGTCCAGGAGAACCCATGGATTGTGTCGACCAGGATTGCGGGATGTTCCTCAATTTCCTGCGCGATCTCATTCCGAGCCACCTCAGTGAAGGTGATGCAGGCTACTTTTTGTCCGGATTGAACAAGCGCAGGCCCGCGCTCCGCGATCAGCCGTTTTAGCGCCGTGACCAGAGAATAGGTCTTGCCTGCACCTGCGCCGGCTTCGAGCCTAAAGCTGCGGCCTGCGTCAAGGGCTTCGTTGATTTTCGTCTGAGCCTGTTGCGCTGCCTCAAGAGCGGGATTTTTAACTTGGCCTGTCATGCGACCACCGGGGCGTTTTTCACTTCTGGGGCTTGTTCTGGTGGTGGCGGCGGCTCGGATAGCCACACGAGACCTTCCTCGATATATCGCGGCACCTTCCACTCCTTTTCGCGAATCGCAAACCGCAAAGCGGTATCTGCTTTCGCGAGCCCCTTTGTGTCAACGACGGTTAAAAAGTGATCCACTTACATCTCCACCGACGGTCTAATATTGATCCACCGTTTTACTCAGGATTAGCTTCAGCGATAACC
>NZ_JBJDNH010000031.1:0-5226 GCF_044900465.1 Klebsiella sp. NPDC088457
AGATGCCCCCAATTATGCCCCCAATGACATCCGGATTTCAACGGACAACCTCGGACGACTCAGGACGTAAAAATCGCTGCAATCATTGATTTTTAAGGGAAAATTGGACTTTCTCGGATGGTCTTGGAAGTACTAATGGTGCCGAAGGCCGGACTCGAACCGGCACGTATTTCTACGGTTGATTTTGAATCAACTGCGTCTACCGATTTCGCCACTTCGGCACTGAAGGGATACGGAAACGTTGTGGATTATACCTGTCGATGGCCGCCATGCAAGCGGCAGCGTGTGCGTGCAGCGCTAAGTGTCGAAAAAAACAGCGCTTAGGCGTTGCGGAGCCGTGAGAAGTAACATTTTACCCCGCAACTGTCCGCCTTCCACCGCCCATGTTTGCACCGGCTCACGCTACGCTTAGCCGGGCTACCTCGCGGCTCCCTACCGCAATCAACGTAAAACGCTCTTCTCACCCCTAACTCCCTACGCAACCCCACCAGCCTACGTAAATACCGCAACCCTCCTCCTCCCCCACGTTTACCCCAGCTCGCGCTACGCTTATCAGGACGACCCCTTCCCGGCCCCTTCCCGGCCCCTTCCCTTGCCCTCCCCACCCATCACCAAAATTTTTCTCAGTTTTTTCTCAGCAGGTTCTCTTTCTATACCCTTTATCTCCCCAGCGAATAAAGAAGATTTACCAATACCAAACCACTTAAATATAAGATTCCAGAATAGATAAAATAATCTCTCATTTTATTCCAGAAAGTTTTAGTCAATAACTTTTCGCTATTCACTGGCTTAGCGCATTCCTATTAATTTCATCAATATTTTTATAACTTTACATTAATGAAAAGTTTTCTTTAGGGCGCTTATTCCAGGATTTTCCTCAGCCGCCAGAGTTCCGGTAAAGACTATTTTTAGGAGTCGCAGTACGAGTCTCGATGGACATATTCACTCGTTGAATTCACTCAGGAGAAAGCACGTGACGACCCTCAAACCCCTGCTGGCCAGAAACCGCAGCTGGGCGCTGCAAAAACGCCAGCGCGACCCGCAATACTTTGACAAGCTGGTCGATGGCCAGCGTCCCCACTCGCTGTGGATCGGCTGCTCCGACAGCCGCGTTCCCGCCGAGGTGCTCACCGGCTCCCATCCAGGCGAACTGTTCGTCCACCGCAATATCGCCAACATGATTGACCCCGCCGACGACAACTTTATGAGCGTATTGCAGTACGCCCTCCACTATCTCGAAGTGGAGCGGGTGGTGCTCTGCGGCCACTACGGCTGCGGCGGGGTGCAGGCGGCGCTGTCGCTGCCGCAGATGGCGCTGGCCCAGGAGTCCTCGGCCCTCTCCCGGCGTATCGGCCAGCTACGCGAGACCCTGGGTGGCGAAATACGCCAGCTGACGCCCGCCGTTGCGGCGGGAGAGGAGGGGGATGATAAAGAGGCCCTCAACGCCCTGGTGGAAGCCAACGTCCGCGCTCAGTTCGCCCGGCTGACCCGCTGCGAACCGGTGCAGGCGATTCTGCACAGCGGGCGGGCGCTCAGCCTGCACGGCTGCGTCTACGACCAGGCCTCCGGCCACCTGACCACCCTCGTTGAACACCTCTCGCCACAGGAGCACGCCCCATGAATACCCTTCGCCAGGACTCCCTTGCCGGGGTCGTCGTCTTCCTTGTCGCCCTGCCGCTGTGCCTCGGCATCGCCCAGGCCAGCGGCCTGCCGCCGTTTGTCGGCCTGCTGACCGGCATCATCGGCGGTATCGTCGTCACC
The DNA here is from genome assembly GCF_044900465.1 of Klebsiella sp. NPDC088457. Classification (NCBI taxonomy): domain Bacteria; kingdom Pseudomonadati; phylum Pseudomonadota; class Gammaproteobacteria; order Enterobacterales; family Enterobacteriaceae; genus Klebsiella; species Klebsiella sp. NPDC088457. The sequence goes on from NZ_JBJDNH010000031.1 coordinate 1,762, forward strand.
GCCCTCAGCCCCTCCCGTTTTGCCGTCAGCGGCCCCGCCGCCGGCCTGGTCACCATCGTCGTTGCCGCCATTGAAACCCTCGGCTCCTTCTCCGCCTTCCTGATGGCGCTGGTGCTGGCCGGCGTGCTGCAGCTGCTATTCGGCGTGCTGCGGGCCGGGCGCTTTATCTCCCTCGTGCCCGCCAGCGTGATCAAAGGTATGCTAGCGGCGATCGGTATTTTACTGATTATGCAGCAGATCCCGGTGGCCCTCGGCACCGCTGAAGAGACCCACCTACGCGACCTGGCTGCCGGCGAGGCGCTGAAAAAGCTGCGTCCACAGAACCCTCCCCCCTCGCCGAACCGCGAAATGGCCACTCAGGGCGTCGGCAACCTGCTCTCCGGCCTGCTCGGCGCCATGCCGATCACCGCGGTGATCGTCCGCAGTTCAGTCAATGTCAGTAGCGGCGCCCGGAGCAAGCTCTCGATCTTTATCCACGGCGTTCTGCTGCTGATCTGCGGCCTGTGGTTCAGCGGCCTGCTGGCGCTGATCCCGCTCTCCAGCCTCGCCGCGGTGCTGATCTATACCGGCTATAAGCTGGCGACCCCGCGGCTGTTCATCAGCCAGTTCCGCATGGGCGCGGCGCAGTACGTGCCGTTCCTCGCCACCATTGGCGGCATCATCGCCTTTGGCATGCTGGCGGGGATCGGCATCGGTCTCGCCGCCCAGGTGGCGTTCAGCATCTGGCGCAGCCATCGTCACTCGCTGCAGCTGGCGCGCTATGACGACCACTACGTGCTGCGCATTCAGCAAAACCTCACCTTTTTGCACAATCCGCACCTGCTGGCGCTGCTGGCGAAGATCCCCGAGCAGAGCGTGGTGATCGTCGAGCACGATAACGTCGGCTATCTCGACCCGGACGTGCAGGCGGTGCTGGATGATTTTGCCGAGAGTGCCCCCCAGCGCGGGATCCACCTCAACCAGTGGCCGGTCGCTGGCCGCTGACCACTGCCGGGCAGCCTGGCTGCCCGGCTACGATCCCGCCTTCTGCCAGGCGTCGCCCCGCCCCATGCTCTACACTTTCTGTTTATCTCCGCCAAACCAAGGAAATCGTGATGAGCACAATTAAAAGCTACGCCGCCAAAGAAGCGGGCGCCGATCTGTCGCTGTGGGAGTACGACGCGGGCGAACTGCTGCCGCAGGACGTCGAAGTGCAGGTCGACTACTGCGGGATCTGCCACTCCGACCTGTCGATGATCGATAACGAATGGGGCATGTCGAGCTATCCCCTGGTCGCCGGCCACGAGGTGATTGGCCGCGTGGTGGCGCTGGGCAGCGCGGCGCAGGATAAGGGGCTGAAGATCGGCCAGAAGGTGGGCATCGGCTGGACGGCGCGCAGCTGCGGGCACTGCGACGCCTGCATCAGCGGCCACCAGATCAAATGTCTGGCAGGCTCGGTGCCGACCATCATCAACCGTGGCGGCTTCGCCGACAAGCTGCGCGCCGACTGGCAGTGGGTGATCCCTCTGCCGGAGAGTATCGATATCGCATCCGCCGGCCCGATGCTGTGCGGCGGGATCACCGTCTTTAAACCGCTGCTGATGCACCACGTCACCGCCACCAGCCGCGTCGGAGTGATCGGGATCGGCGGCCTCGGCCATATCGCGATTAAACTGCTGCGGGCTATGGGCGCGGAAGTCACCGCTTTCAGCTCCAACCCGGCGAAAGAGCAGGAAGTGCTGGCGATGGGCGCCGATCGGGTGGTCAACAGCCGCGATCCTGAAGCCCTAAAAGCGCTGGCCGGCCAGTTTGATCTGATCATTAACACCGTGGCGGTGGATCTCGAATGGCAGCCGTACTTTGAAGCGCTGGCCTACGGCGGCAACTTCCATACCGTCGGCGCGGTGATGAAGCCGTTCCCGGTACCCGCCTTTACCCTGATTAGCGGCGACCGCAGCATCTCCGGCTCGGCCACCGGCAACCCGTCCGAGCTGCGCAAGCTGATGAAGTTCGCCGGGCGTAGCAAAGTGGCCCCCACCACCGAGCTGTTCCCGATGTCGCAGATCAACGAGGCGTTGAAACACGTGCGCGAGGGTAAAGCCCGTTATCGCGTGGTGCTGAAAGCCGATTTCTGACGTCGTCCCTCTCCGCCGGGCGGCACGTCCGCCCGGCACGTTCCTTCAGCAGCCGCCCGCTGAAGGTTCATTAAACGGTCATCTCCCCGCCATCCCTTTGCAGTCAATCGTTCTCACAATCCGGGCTTCCATAAACGCCTGAACGAGACGTCTGCCACCATGAGAAAAACCTGGCTCCCCTGGCTGATACTGTCGCCCTCCCTGCTGTTTTTACTGCTGTTTACCTGGTTCCCGCTGGGCCGTTCGGTGTACGACAGCCTGTTCGATACCCGTATGGCCAGCGACGGCGCGCCGTTCGTCGGGCTGGATAACTTCGTCCGCCTGTTTGCCGATAACGTCTTCTGGCAGTCGCTGCTCAACAACCTGCTCTATATCCTGCTGACGGTGGTCCCCGGCGTGACGCTGGCCCTGCTGCTGGCGGTGGCGCTGAACGAAAACCGCCGCCTCAACCGCTGGCTGCGCACCGCCTTCTTCTTCCCGATGATTATCCCGATGGTCAGCGCCGCCGCGCTGTGGCTGTTTATCTTTATGCCTGGCCTCGGCCTGCTCGACCACTATCTGGCGAAACTGTTCGGGCCGATGAACAACAACTGGCTGGGGCGCAGCAACAGCGCTCTGCTGGCGCTGGCGCTGATCGGCGTGTGGAAGTTCGCCGGCTACTACATGCTGTTTTTCCTCGCCGGGTTGCAGAGCATCCCGGCTTCAACGCGCGAGGCGGCGATCATGGAAGGGGCCACCCGCAGCCAGGTGTTCTTTAAGGTCACCCTGCCGCTGCTGCGCCCGACCCTGAGCTTCGTCATCACCACTGCGCTGATCTACTCCATCACCCAGATTGACCACGTCGCGGTGATGACCCGCGGCGGGCCGGACAACGCCACCACCGTGCTGCTCTACTACATCCAGAACCTGGCGTGGGATACCCACGATCTTGGCAAAGCCTCCGCCGCTACCTTCCTGACGCTGGCCGGGCTGTTCGCCTTCTCGCTGATAAACCTCAAACTGCTGGAGAAAGGAGCCCACTATGAGCGCTGAAGCCTCGCCGCCGCTGCTGCGCGCGCAGGGCGCCCCGCGTCCGCTGTGGCTGCGTCTGCGCCGTTCGCCGCCGTTCACCCTCAGCGTACTGATGTGCTGCCTGGCCCTGCTGTGGATCAGTCCGTTTATCTGGATGCTGGCCACCGCCTTCAGCGCCACCACCTTCGGCGAAGATATGGCCTCGCTGCTGCCGCGCCTGCCGCTGACGCTGGATAACTTCCGCGACGCCTGGGCCAGCGCCGACTGGCTGAGCCTGTACGCCAACACCCTTATCTTCACCTTCGGCACCTTCTTCGTGCAGCTGTTGAGCATCACCTCC